>NZ_JBFTRT010000450.1:0-8714 GCF_056399685.1 Pedobacter sp. 01N416 | reverse complement strand
CCGTATAATTTTGCGCAGCTGCAAGCACCTTATCATAACCCGTAGTTTTAACATAACCGTTAAAAACACTTAAGTTAGACTGGGCATCGAGCTTTTGTGCAAGATCTAAACTGTTATCTACATTGGTAAGCTCGTTATGAAGTTCCAGGTTATCTTTACAGGAATATAAAACTGCACTGATACTGAGCAGGGCAACATATATTATATATTTTCTAGTCATTATTTATATTATTAGTTCTATAGCTCAATTAGTTATGGGCGTTTATAAATCAGGCCCGACGGACTAAATCTTGGATAGTTCTGATCATCATCAATTGGAATAAAGTGAATCATATCCATATTCATAATTCCACTTCCATTACCACGCAGGGTAGTAAACCTAACCCAGTGTTTATCAGTTGTTTTAATATCTACTACCCCGGCCAATTTCCCGACCATAACCGACCATAAATTATTCTGTGAGATGGGCTGTAAACCATTTACACCGTTACTTACATCGGCAGTTGTGGCCATATAGCGTTTAAAACCGTTGGTTAACATCAATCCATCTGCAGAAGGCAAGGCTGCATTGGCAGTAGGTACCCCAGAACTGGTTAATGTTTGCGCAAAATCGACCAGATTTGGCAATAACTGCTCTTGTGTTGTACCCACATCTACCCCAACCTGCGTAAGTGGTCCGGAGCCATTGTAGGTATAACAGATCCACACTTTGTATTTACCTTTAACCAGCATAGGAGTTCTGATTTCCATCCAGATAGAGCGTAAAGTATTACTGGTGGTTGGGTTAAACTGAATTACATCCCTGTTGGCGTAACTCCGACCATCAGATGCACCGATTGGTGTTGACGACACGGCATAAACAGGGCCAATTGTTCCCGACCGGTAAGCATCGAGCCTGATGCCTGCTGTAATCAATTTTCCGTTTTGTAAAAGCTGAATGGTTTGTCCGGGGGCCCGCCAGGCCGCTAATAATTTTAATTCTGGCTGATCGCCTATATCGAAGAAAACACCCGTAGGTACCCTTGGTTTAATTTTGTAAAAACCTTTCGATTCGTGTAAAACCCCATTCGAAGTAGTAACATTACTAAAAGTTCTGTTTACTTCTACTCCGGGCTCAATCACCCCATTAAATTCATCGTCATTTAATAAGATTTTGGTTCCCACTAATTTTGTGGTTACAATTTCACTAGGCACCAAAGTAGATAACGAAGGTGAAGAAACAATATCAGGCGTATAACTTGCACCTGTTGAAATATGGTAAGCTACATACATCCACAAACTATCAGTATGGCTTTTCGGATTACCTGTTTTTGAAAGTTTGGCTTTTAAGGCCGCGTAATTACTAAAACCTGCAGCTTGTAATGCAGAATCGGATTCGAGAATTACCGTTTGAAAACGACGGGTAGTATCAGGAATAGCCGATTGCACATAATTCAACGAATCATAAAATCCAGTTTCTTTTAAGGCTTGCGTAAAAATACTATACCTGTTGTTCGTTTCTATACTTGCTGCCAATGTTTTGGTTGATGGTATTAACACATGATCGATAACGTGGATAATACCGTTACCTACCCTTACATTAGATTGTGTAATGAGCGCCTGTTTGTTGATGATAAAACTACTTACACCATCTTTAAAAGTAACACCAGTTTGCAAATACTGACCATAAAGGGTGATCTGGGTTAGCTTCCCATCGGTAAATTTGCCTGTAGCAACGGTATCTGGCAAAACGTGGAAACGAACAACGTCTTTCAGTTCTGCAGCTGATAATTGATCGACTGCTGTTTTATTTAAACTTTTCAACCAATCGTTAACTGCATTATTATCAGGAGTAAACATGGTGTATTTGCCATATGCTGCCAAATAACCTTTTGTACCCGATCTTTCTAAGATTTGGGTAAACAAAGAAAATTTTTCTGGATTTTTCTCCAAAAATCCGGTAATGTTTACATCATCAGTAGTACTTAATGTTAAACTTTCTCTTTTACAGGCATTAATCACGAAGATTATAAATGCACTGAGTATAACCAAATAGGTAATGTTGCGGATGTCTAATTTCACTTTCATATCACTTATTCTATTTAGTGTAAAATGGATTTTGTACGAGATTAGGATCTGTAAATAACTCACTTTGATAAATCGGCAAGTAATGGCTATTGGGATCTCTAAATTTGGTAATGGCCGATTGTTGAAGCGTAGGCGATACTGTTTTGGCTGCAAGATCTAACAAAATATCAATACGGCTATAGTTATTGCGTTTGGCGTGGCGTAAAAGATCGAACCATCTTTTGCCTTCAAAAGCAAATTCTCTGGCACGTTCGGCCAAAATATAATCGCACAAAGCTTCAGTTTCTGAAGGGTCTACAGTAACTTTCGTAGCATTTACAGCATTACGTCTTAATCTCAGTTCATCAACTAATGCCAAAGCTTCTACACCACCTCCGGTTAAGGCCAAAGCTTCGGCTTTAATCATCATGATATCTGAATAACGGTATGCTTGCCATTTTACGTAAGAAGGATTTTCCGTGCCGTATTTTTGAATGGTAAAAGCCGCATTATAATAAGAGCCAGGTCTGATATCATAGTTATTATCCGGATCAACGTCGTCTGGAATAAAGATTTCGGTACTCAAAAACGGGGAACCGATAAAACGTCGTCTGGTATTTACCAGTAAAGTATAAAACGGGTTTTCAATCGCCTGGTCAAATTTATTATACCAGCCAGAACCTGCACCAACCAGGGCAAATCTTTGCGAACTGATGATTTTATTACATTCGGTAATACAGTTCGGATAATCTTCCATCCATAGGTACACATCTGCCAGCAAAGCATTTACAGTAAATTTGGTTACCCTACCCTTATCAAATCTTGTGCTACCATAAGTGGTAACCGCTCCTTGCTCTGCTTTTTTTAAGTCGGCAACAATCTGTTTTAAAATATCGGCCTGTTTGGTTTTCGGCAGATCCTGTAAATCGGTATCTTTTACAGTAGCGGTTAATTTTAAGGGTACATCTCTAAAGGTACGCAACAGGTAAAAATACATAAGACTTCTTAGCGTAAGCGCTTCTGCCACATAACCGTTCAATGCTGCATCGGTAAAAGTGGGATCGGTAGCTTTAACGCCAGGCGCAAAATCGAGCACCGTATTGCAGTAGTTAATGGTACGGTAAAATGCTGCCCATCTTGCTGTTGTATTATCCTGGGTAATATTTACATTAATAATATCCGTTTCTTCTGTTGTAATACTAGGCCCGCCTGCAATCATATCGGCCCTAAGCTCACCATACATAAACATGTACTCCAATAAAGATTTATCACCAATACCCGGAGGAGGCGCCAGTAATGAGGTATAACAACCAGAAACTGCTGCTAAAACATCTTCTTTCGTTTTCCAGAACTCTTGTCTGGTAATTCCATCTCTAGGTTTAAGATCGAGCCATTTGTTGCAAGAGCTGCTCATCACCAGCATCATTACCAAACAAGTGCTATATAAAATATTTTTCATCAGTTTTGAATTAAAAGTTAGCAGTTAAACCGAAAGTAATAGTCTTAATTGGCGGCGTGGTAGAATTATCTATCACTGTGTTCGACCCGTTTAACTTAATCGGCACCTCTGGGTCCTGACCAGTATATTTAGTAAATGTTAAGATATTCTGAACGGTAAGATTGGTGGTAAGCGATTTCATGCCCAATCTCTTCATAAAGGTTTTGCCAAAATCGTACTTTAAAACCACCGAGCTCAATCTTAAAAATGATCCGTCTTCAATATAGCGGTCGGAGCCTAAAAAGTTATAACCTGTACCGTACATGGCTCTCGGCATATCGGTAACATCGCCCTCTTTTTTCCACCTGCGCAATACCGCTGTACTTTGGTTATTAAAACCATACATATTGGTGGTGTTAATTTTAGTACCATTGATAATATCGTATCCGGTACGGAAAGTGAAATTAAAACCTAAACGAAGGTTTCCGTTGATGGTTAGGTTAGATCCAAATCCCCCTGTTAGTTTCGGGTTACCATTACCCAGGTACACAATATCTTTATAATCGATGTTCCCGTCGTGGTTAATATCTTCATACATGGCATCGCCCGGTTGGAAAACATAATCAATAGATGGATAAGCAAAACGCATGTAAATTTTATCGCCGTTCGGTCCAACAATCTGGTTTCCGTTCTCATCCAATGCAACTGTTGCGTTTTTATCAGGATATACACCTTTAAACTTGAAACCGTAAAACGATCCGAAAGGATTATTTTCCTGCACAAATACTTTGTACACATTGTTGCTGGTTACCCTACCTTTATTTTCTCGAGGGTATAGCGGAGAAACCTCGCGGATTACGTTTTCGTTGTGTGCAATATTGAAAGCAAGATCTAGTCTTATCTTTTTCTTTTTGATGACGGTTAGCTGGCCCTTAAACTAAAATCATCTACATATTTGGCCTTTTTCATAAAAGGTTCTCCAGATATCCGCCAACGGCCAGAAACTGAAGGAAAAATACCATATCGGTTAGCAGCACCAAACCTGGAGTTACCATCGCCCCTAATGCTACCATTAATGATATAACGGTCTAAAAATTTGTATTGAACGTTAGCCAATAAACCAACTGACCTGGTTTGTCCTAAAGATGAGGTTGCAGAACCTGTGTAATTGGTACGGCTATCAACAGAAGGATCGGATAAATACGATGATGCGGTATTGGTTGAAAACAGGTATTGACCAGTTCTGCGGCTATCTTCACTATCGAAGCGTAAAAAGCCAATAATATCATGTTTATCATTCAGTTTTGGGGTATAAGCCAAAGTCATACTAGTGTTCATGGTGAATGAATCGCCATCAGCATCTGAAGCAGTATTGACCACCGATTCGGTATAAGGCCGCCCTGTTGCAATTTGAGGAAGGAAGGTTTTTACTTTGGTGTTGTTAATGTTTACCATAAAACTTCCATTCAGGCGTAACACACTCGGTAAAATTTCGTACTGTAAACTAAATTTTGGTGTAATACGTTCGCCCAATTGGTGGTTACTACCTGCTGATGCCATTGCCAATGGATTAAAAGTACTGGCATAAGCGCCCTGGGCAGTTGCGGCAGGACTAAAAAAGTTTGATGTTAAATTTCCATACTCATCATACTCATAAATACTTTGGTTAGGCATTTTGGTATAAGCAACGTCTCTAACCCGGGTATTAAAAAGTCCGTTCTGATCGATATGTGTATAAGAAATATCAGAACTGAACCTGATTTTGTTCGACACCATATAATCTAAATTCACCCTTGCCGAAACACGGTTTAAATCGGTGCCAATGGTAGTACCTGTTTGGTTAAAATAATTTACCGAAGCACGGTATCTGGCTTTTTCACCACCCCCCGAAATAGACAGGTTATGATCTTGAAGGTAACCTACCCTCGTAATGGCTGATAACCAATCGGTATTGTTGCTGTAATTATAGTAATTATAAGGATCGTTCGGATCATATTGAAATTGCTTTGCAAATTCTGAAGTAGAAAACTGACGGCCCGCATTATAATATTCTTCCAAAACGAGTGATGAATATTGGTTACCATCCAACATCGGGATCGGACTTGGCTGTTTAGAATACGAACCTTTAAAATTATAGGAAATAGCTGGCGGACCAATTGAACCTCTTTTTGTGGTAATGATCAATACACCGTTTGCTGCTCTCGATCCCCAAACGGCTGTAGCCGCAGCATCTTTTAGCACACTAATTTCTTTAATATCAGATGGGGCAATATTTAATAACTGACCATAATTGTTCTCATCAGAGGTGGCAAAGTTAAAATCAGAAGGGATGGTAATATCGTAAGGCATACCATCCAATACAATTAACGGATCGGTTGCGCCATTAATGGAAGATGTACCGCGGATACGGATCTGCATCGGCGCGCCCGGATCACCCGTACTGGCGGTAATGTCAACCCCTGCCATGCGGCCTTGCAAAGCCTGATCGATTGATGCCGATTGGAGGTCTTCGAGTTCTTTGGCATCAATGGTAACCGTAGCCGAAGTCTGATCGCGTTTATCGATCGTCATTCCACTTCCATTGTTCGTTTTGGCTTTCGAAACAATCTGAACCTCATCCATCTGATTTTCAGAAGGTTCCAACTGGAAATTGATTACTGCTTTATCGATATTAACAGGTGCTGAAGACCTATAACCAATATATGAAACCGATATCCGATAAGTTTTATCTGCTACCGGTAAAGAATAGTTTCCATCAATATCTGTCGAAACGCCTTTAATTACCCTTTTGTCTTTATCAACAATTACAACAGATGCACCAATAATGGGCTGCTTATCTTTTTTATCAATTACCTTACCCTTTACATAGTTAATTTGTTGTGCATAGGTTAGGGACGATACCAACAAACAGCATAGTAAAATAAAAAAACTATAATTATATCTTTTAGTCATCTCGGTTTAGAATTGATATTTTAAATAAGAATTGATTTGGTGAATCACCGTTCTGTTAGATAACACGTTGCTCCTATCGGTTGTACCCAGCAAAACATTCACAGAAGTATTGGTTACATCTCTTAGCGTGAGCGTATTGGTGGTATTGGTAAATACAGTAACCTTGGCTGCATCTCCCGAATCGTTTTTAAGCAAACTTTCAAAAGAACCTGTTTTCTGTCCGTCGCTTGCTACTGTGCTTTTAATAATATGGTATTGGATAAATTTGGCCACCTTGCTAATATCTCCGGCGTCTGTTGGCGCATAATTTGGCGTTCCGTTGGCTAGTTTTGGTAATAATCCAGCGGTTACCGCAGCTTGTATAGCCGCATTTGTAGGAATGAAAACGGTGTAAGGGCTTCCATCGGTAACCCCTTGAATTGCGCCTGTAGCAGCTGTATAAAGCGTAACGTTATTTTTAAGGTATTGAAAGAAGGAATAATAAGGATCGGTTGTTAGCGTACCATATTTTTCGATATGCTTGCTTACCGGAAGTACAGTATACATCAGTACTTTGGCAGCATAGGCATCAGCTCCATTAACAGCTGTGGCAACCGAATCGATCTTAATACTTTTATCGGCAACTGCGGGTAAATCTTCTGTGCCAGCTGAAGAGAAAAACCCGTTGTTGTACTTAATGTATTCACCACCAGAAGTTTCTAAAATACCAGCTGTTGTAGCAAAATTTGGTACAGCACGGTCACCCAGTGGGATAATATGCGTTTGCAAGAGTCGTCTTAAAATATTGAGGTCGCCCCTAATTGGCGACGAAGGATAAAAGGGATCGTATGAAAATCCTAAACTTACCAGGGTGGCATCAGGGATGGGAATAACAATGTATTTTAAAGAGGCTGTTTTAATCGGAATAGCATAACCCAATACATCAAGCGCCTGTTTCATAATGTAATAGGTAGGATCTAAATTTACCTTCCCATATACGGTTGAAAATACATTGGCATTTTGGGCAGTGTTTACGCCGTAAAACAATCCATTACTTAAAAACTGCTTGTCTACAACGTTTGCAGGCGTAAGTTTAGTGGCTTCGCCCAAAAAGCTGTTAACCGTATTAAACTTGCTTGGCCATACTGTAGTTCTATATAAATGTGAGTTGATAAAATCCCTGATGATATCGGATCTTAAAGAAAACAGTTCGTTCAGCTGTGCTTTATAGTTTCCGGGCTGCAACCTGTTTTTTGCATAATATTTTAACAGCACTTTTGCATAGGCCTCAACCGCGTCATCGGTTGGTGCAAAAATGGTATACATGCCAATCTGTGCATCGTTGGCATCATCTTTCAGGTAATTTTCGTTATTAGGCGAAAAACCAAGCAATATGCTATAGTTTTTAACGTAAACATTATCACTTTTACCCGTTAACACCTGATAACGATGGGTAATATCAGTATTCACATTATAGCTTACATATTTATCCAAAAGGGATTTGAAAGCACCATACTGTGATTTAGTGTCAATATACTGATCAATACTTTGTGGCGGGGTAAGCACTTTATCTACGATGTGGATTACGCCATTTTCGGCTACAATATCTTGTTCGATAATTTTTCCAGGGCCAACATTTTTTCCGGTATACTCGGTATTGGGATAAAAATAATTATAATCTAAAGCACTAATGCCTGCAAAAGAGATGAAGGGGGCAAGAAAATAGGGTAGGTTTTTATTGTTAAAGTCGGTTGGTAAATAAGTTCCGTTTCGGTTACCCGCAATTACCTTTATCGCTTTACCATCATTGTCTACGCCATCGTAAACAAAATCGTAATAAACGGTACGTCGCCTAAAACCAACATTTTTAACGAAACCTTTTGCCGTTAAATTATCGCTTAAACGTTCTACTTTCTCTCCATCATAGGTCATTGAATAACGTACAATTGCCGAAGCCAGCGTTGCATTTATCTCGGTTAAGTTGTTTTCGGACATGTAAGTGGCAAAAGCCGCATCTGTTGGTGCAAAAACCGTCCACGAACCTGCTTTGCTTAAGGTTTCTTTATAGCCCGATTTATCTATACAATCTAAAAATCTGGTAAAATTCCCTTTGGCCTGAAGTTGTTGATAAATCGGATCGGCTAATGTTTCAGGACGGCCATAGAACTCATCAAATTCTTTTTTCCGGCAAGCGCTGAGAATGAATATAACCGCCAAATTAACGATTAAAAATTTCTGTAAAATTTTACTCATAGCAATTTCATTGGATAAACGGCCATTAAAATACTGGGCAATAAAA
>NZ_JBFTRT010000449.1:0-4320 GCF_056399685.1 Pedobacter sp. 01N416 | reverse complement strand
ATTTTGTCGTCATGTCCTTTAATTTTACCAGCTGCTAGTTCATAACTTTCTGGGAGAAAGTGTGCATAAGGCTTAAGCACATGTTTATATAGGAAAGCATGAATGGTCGAGACCTCAACTCGGTGCGCACCATCTCCAAGTCTTTTTACTATCGTCTCTACCCCAATGTTAGTATAGGTTATGCATGCAATTTTTCTTGATATGCCAAGTTTTTCAGATTTATTTAGCACATTGATCATATGCCTAATCAACCATTCGGTCTTGCCTGCACCAGGCCCAGCCGATACTTTGATATGAGTATCAAAGTCAGCGACTATCGTTTTTGAATCTATAGTTTTTATGGACATACCCAGTCAATTGCTTCGGTGATATATTGAGGAACAACAAAAGTCAAAGGAGACTGCTCGTTAAGGTTTTCTTCCAGAACCATTGCAAGTTCCAGCGCATTCTGTCCTTTCCCAACCGACTTTAAATACCTTGCCGCAAGTAATCCCACCGTTTTTTCCCGGGGCGTCCATAAAACAGCCGGTAGTTTGAGCGAATTTAATATTCTGGTGTTTTCATCACTATTACGCAGCACTCCTGCTGCCTCAATCTTAGCAATATCATCTCCATTATCTACAGCCGCCATTAGATTTTTCAGCTCATCAACATTGCTTATATTTTCGGTCAAGAGCATTTTACATGAGGGATTGTAAATGATTAGATCATATTCCAAGGTTTTCCCTTTAATTTCATCCTGACTAAAAAACCGGATATTAGGATGAGTAGAATAGGTTCTCAAATTAGCAGAGGAATTTTCCCGATAGCTATTGGCTGCAAGAGAATTGTATTCAAAAGGATAGCAGTACTTAAATCTTTGACCTGCCCCTGGCAACTTATGCTCAGGATCTCTATCAGTGATACAGGATAATTTCTTTGCAATTGTATTAGGCTCGTTAGTATCAAATAACTTTAAAAAATGTCCAAAATACCTGCCCCCAATATTAATTACCGTAACATGGGCATCTTCCAGAGACTTGGCATTATATTTAGCAAAAGTTGACATCAGCAATTGTTCAGCCATTCCTTCGACCAGGATTACGTTTTTTGCAAATAGCATGTCCGATCTTGTAGCATCCAGGAAGCGTTGTACAAAAGCCTTGGATTTCTTTCCCTCATAATCAGCAGCAAAAACCTTACCCGGATATCCAACCCTTAAGCTCCCATCAAGAACACTCAGGCAGATGATCTCATCCAGCGATACTGCCGAGGTTATATGCGTCGAATGACTGGTGATAAATACCTGCCGGGCTTTATTCTTTACATTTTCCTTTAAGAACTTTAAAAACTTATACTGCATAGAAGGATGAAGATGCGCTTCAGGCTCCTCAATTACGAGTATAGGAAAAACCTTGGCATTACTGCCCAGATATTGCCCGTTGGTATCCATCTGCATCTTTGCAAGCAGAAGAGACATAAATATTAAATTATTGTAACCCAGCCCATTGTGTGTGGCAGGAATTTCCATACCTGTGCCGTATTTGATAATCAGCCGCAGAGTCGAATAAAGCTCCACTTCCGAAATACTGCCATCGAACCCAGGTTCAGCATCATTATGCGAGGCTCCGGTATCATTGGCATACTTTAGAATCTGACCTTCTCCATCCTTCATCCTTTCCTTTAAAAGATCCAAAAGTACATTTGCATTTGCAGCAAACTTTTCTTTCTGAACTTTGATTTCTGCCAGTTTTTCCGCTGAAGTCTTACCATTGTTCTTGATCTCAAAATCAATAAAAAAATCTACAACCTCCCTGAGAAGCGTATTTCTTCCGGTAAACATATCACGCTCTACATCCCTGATCGCATTCAAAAACTGATAATCAAATTTATGGATCGATTCGCTTTCAGCAGTAATCTTGAAGTTGGGATCCCCACCATAGGTTTTATGGATAAACTTTCTTAAAAAATCATGTTTGATTATATTCCATGCCTCTTTCGAATCTTTGGCTGTAGCGAGAGCCGCCCTGTACTCATCGTGCTCACCTGCAGGCAGAAAATACTCATAGGTTAGCTGAGCTCGGTATGGCGTCTCAAGTTTAGTCAGCCAGCCCGATACAGTTACTAGATCATCCCCTGTAAGATCCTCCCCTACGCTTTCATCGATAGTCAAAGCTATCTGGACCTTTGGCGGATGGCTTTTCAACACAGATAAGTCCACTTCTTTATTGAAGTCATCAACCTCAAGTTTTCTGGACACAGTGGGATCCAAGATCAGCGATAAAGATTTCAATAGATTGGTTTTCCCGGCATTATTGTGCCCGATGAGAACGTTGACACCTTCATTGAAATCTATATTGGTAGATACAAAATTTCTGAATCCATTGATATGGATTGATGATATATACATAATTGATATGGAGAGGTTGAAAGAAGCAAATTAGATATTTTTTTCTGAAGTAATAACTTTTTGAAATTACGGATAAAAAAACACAAAGAATAACCGTTAGATTATATTTCGGGATTGATTAAGCACAAACCACAAAGGGTTCCATGCAGGTCTTTTTAATCCTTCGGCTTATGAATGTGCGGCTTTAAATCAGGATGTTTGGGCTTTGTTTCGGGCAGAACCCTTCTTCTTTTATCATCCTTGCCATCATCTGTTTTGGGCTTAGGCCCGGGTTTGATTGCTTCCATAGTAATTAGTGAATTTAGTTTAGATATATAATCCGGTAAAGCTAAACAGGCCTGAATGCAATTGGATACGGTTTCCCGTAAAACCGAAAAAAATATAACAAAAGCAATACGCAAGAAAATATTATGAAGGCAATTTCGAAAAAAACACTAATTTGACCTTCAAAAAAACGCTCTTGAACCCACAACAAAACATACTCAAATTCTGGCGGGATGTAGAAATATTTAACTTACCAGACCTGTCGAACAGTATCCAACTAATTGAGAAAAATACTCCACTCCCATGGGCATTACCCCAGCAACCACTAGAGGATGCAAAGCGCAGGTACATCTTATATTTCGGCAAGCAACTTAAAATCGACGTTGTCAAAATCATCGAAGAGCATACTGGTGAAGCAGAAGAAAAACCGGACTGGATGGAAAAAGTGACAGGCAATACATGTATGGCTGTATTGATCCTAGAAGAAAACGGGCAGATCAGTGACGAGGGCGCTTACCTCCAGGCCTCTTACCTGCATGGATTAAAATGCCTTCAGAATGAAGAAGAAATGGAAAAAGTGGTGGAAAAGCTGGAAAAAGTACAGGAAGCTTTTACCGAGAGGCATAGTATAAAGCCACTTTCTGATGAAACAGATGAGCCAGTCCAACAGCATTTTATCGGCTGGAAGGAGTTGGAAAGAGAGATTAGCGTACTCAAAAGTTTAAACATCCAGGACCTCGAATGTGAACCAACCATTTATTGCCAGAGCATTATCATATCCAAAAAAATCAAAAATGCGGACACCAGTTTCCTCAACAGCTTTTATCTTGATGATCTAAACCAACTTATCAACCATCCAAAAAAATGGAACAAAGGACTGAACAACTACCTCAACCCGGAGCTCGATCCCAAGCGAAGAACTGACCTTTTGAAAGAGGCTGATGCATTCTTTAAAACAATAGATCCTGATAAGATGCCAATGGGAAGATGGCCTTCCAATCCGCAGTTCGGTGCATATGCAGCGCAACTGGGCGCGATGAACACCGCTCTCGAAGATTTAAAAGAAGGTGGAATCATGAGCATTAACGGTCCTCCAGGTACAGGTAAGACAACATTGCTTAGCGATATAGTAGCGGACGTCATTGTACAGCGAGCGCAAAAACTTATTAAAGGAAACAACATTCTGATGTTTATGCCAGGGGAACGCATCCAGCGTGAATCGGATTTCCTTACCCATTTCCCAATAAAAACCGCGCTTTTTGAGGATGCGGGGATTGTTGTGGCCAGCAATAACAATGCAGCTGTAGAAAATATATCAAAAGAACTTCCCCAGCGGGAAAAGATAGATCCCAGCTTTACCAAAGCTGAATATTTTATCGCTCATACAAAATCCATGATCGAAAAGGAAAGCTGGGGACTTCTGGCCGTAGCATTGGGCAACTCGGAGAACAGAGGCCTTTTCAAATCAAATTTCTGGTTCAATTCCAAAGAAGAGAAAAGATTCAGCTATTATTTAGGTTCGTTATACAATAATCCAGAGGAGATCGATCATACCCATGGCTACCGGGTAAAATTCGAACTGACCAAAACAGAACTTACCGATTTGATCCGGGAATTTGAGGCCTTCCGCAAATCAGCCAGCGCATTTCATGTCGCACTACCAAAAC
>NZ_JBFTRT010000448.1:0-7787 GCF_056399685.1 Pedobacter sp. 01N416 | reverse complement strand
ATATTAACCTGCAATTTGTGTAAAGGTTTTTTTAACTATTTTTGGCTGGGTTACGGTGTTGAAAAACAAAAAGCAAAATAAATAAGATCTTTTGTTAGATTCCATTACTCGTTTTGTCGAAATATATCCCCCATTCGTCGATTAAGGGCAAATTGATGTAACAAAGGTGGTGTTATAACCTCTAAATTGTATAAAAAGTGAAACAATGAAGTACATTAAAAGCTTTCCACTAGAACTTTTTTTCTGGGTAGCAGCTTTAGTATTACTGGCAACAACGAATGGCCACGAGCATCACTTCACACTTTGTCCGCTAGCCAATTTAGGTTTTGAGGATTGGTGTCCGGGATGTGGTATAGGCAGGTCAATCAGTCATATTTTACATGGCGAGTTTACCAAAAGCTTTTCCGAACATTGGTTTGGGTTTCCGGCACTTTTGATTATAGTTTATAGAATTTACACATTGATAAAAAATAAAAAAACGTTTAAAATTTCAACCACAAATACATAGCAACCATGGATATATTTCAATCACCTCTAATGTCGTTACCAGGTATAACGCCAGAAGAATTCTCATACTTACAACAAGCTACCACCGGATTAACCGAACAACAGTTGCGTAACTTCTTAATGGTTTACAGCAGCAAAAGGAAAAWTCCATCAGATATGCTAATTTTCTGTTTAATCGGTTTATTTGCTGTCCCAGGATTACAAAGGTTTATCATCGGGCAGATCGGAATGGGTATTTTATACCTCTTAACCGCAGGTTTATGTTTTATCGGATCGATCATCGATGTCGTAAACCACAAAACCCTTGCTTTTGAACATAACCAAAAAATGGTTTTCGAAAGCTTGCAGATGGTAAGAATGGGCGGTTTTCAGTAAACTTTCACTTTTAGGATCCTTAATAATTTTTTGAAAAGCAAAGACAGCGCAATTATTAATGTTCGTCCCGCCATACACGACAAGTCCGCACCCAATGAAAAATTGGGTTTGCGGGCTTTTTGTTTCTGTCGGGTTTGTAAACCTGGGTTTGTTCGTGCTTAGGTTAGTTTTTACCTGCCCTTCCCACAATATGATAACTTAAGGAGAAAACAAAAAATATTGTCAGTCTGAGCCTGCGAAGGACAAATATTTTTTGTTTCGGATATTAAGCGGTCTTCGACAAGCTCAGACTGACAACAATTATACTTGAACTGATTATATTGGAAATGGTTTTGTTGAACTTTAAGTGGGCCTGTACATTTTCAAAACAAAAACATTAATTATTTCTCTTATCAAGAAAACCCCAAATTTTCTATATTTATCAAATGAAATTAGCTGAAATTACCAATTATTTAGAAAGCATAGCACCACTTAATTATCAGGAAGATTATGATAACTCTGGTTTGATTGTGGGCGATCCGAATATGGAAATCCATGGGGCTTTAGTGGCTTTAGATTGTGTAGAAAAGATTGTAGATGAAGCAATTTCAACAGGCTGCAATCTGATTATTACCCACCACCCAATTGTTTTTAAAGGTTTAAAAAAACTAAACGGTAAAAATTATGTGGAGCGCGTAGTGCTTAAGGCAATTAAGAATAATATTGCACTTTATGCTATTCATACGAATCTTGATAGCGTTCATACTGGTGTAAATGCGAGGATTTGCGAGCGTTTGGGCTTAACAGGAACTAAAGTGCTTTCGCCGAAAACAGGCCTTTTGAAAAAACTGGTTACCTATTGCCCGCAGGCCCAGGCAGAGCAATTGCGTTCGGCATTATTTTATGCCGGAGCAGGTAACATTGGCAATTATAGTGAGTGCAGTTTCAATGCCGATGGCTTTGGCACCTTTAAAGGTAACGAAGATGCTGATCCTTTTGTAGGTGAGAGAGGCGTTCGCCACCGTGAGGCCGAAGTGCGGATTGAAATGGTTTACCCTACACAAGCCGAACGCAAAATCCTGGTTGCTTTGTTCGAGAACCATCCTTATGAAGAAGTAGCCTACGATATTTACAAACTCGAAAATAAACACCAATTGGTGGGCTCGGGCATGGTAGGCTGGTTGGAATACGATATGGATGCCTATGATTTTTTACATTTGGTAAAAGATAGAATGCAGGCCAAAGTGGTTAGGCACACCGAGGTAATTGGCAAAAGAATTAAAAAAGTGGCGGTCTGCGGCGGCTCGGGAAGCTTCCTGTTAAAAGAGGCCATTGCTGCCGGAGCAGATGCTTTTATTACCGCAGATTTTAAATATCACGAGTTTTTTGATGCGGAGGAAAAATTGATCATTGCCGACATCGGACACTTTGAAACTGAACAATTTACCTCAAATTTATTGCTTGAAATTATTCGGAAAAAATTTACTAACTTTGCAATCCGTTTAACGGAGCAAAATACAAACCCCATAAATTACTTGTTTTAATGGAACAAACCGTAGAACAAAAGCTAAAGGCTTTATACGAATTACAAAATATCCACACAAAAATTGATAAGATCCGCCAGGTACGTGGTGAATTACCAATGGAAGTTGCCGATCTTGAGGATGACGTTTTAGGATTAGAAACTAGAATTGCAAAAATCAAAGGCGAACTTGATGATCTTGAGGATTCAATCGTAACCCGTAAAAATACAATTAAAGATGCGCAAGCTGCCATCAAAAGATACGATACTCAATTAAAAGAAGTTAAAAACAACCGTGAATACGATGCTTTAACAAAAGAAATTGAGATTCAAGGTTTAGATATTCAGGTTTCTGAAAAGAAAATTAAAGAACACGGTTTCGAAATCACTTCTAAAACTGAAATCTACGAAGCTGCTAAAGCTGAGTTAGATGGCAGAAAGAAAGATTTAGAAGTTAAAAAAGGCGAGCTTGATGTAATTACTGCTGAAACTGAAAAAGAAGAGCATGATTTACAAAAGAAAGCTGATAAAGCCGAGCCTCAAATCGAAGAGCGTTTATTGGTTGCCTACAAACGTTTACGCAAAAATGCTGTAAATGGTTTAGCTGTGGTAACAATCGATCGCGATTCTTGCTCAGGTTGTTTTAACCAGATTCCACCTCAACGTCAGTTAGATATCCGCCAACGTAAAAAAATTATCGTTTGCGAACACTGCGGGCGTATTTTGGTTGATGAAGCTTTAACGCACGAAGTAGCAGAAGCTTAATCCGCATCATAAATTATTAGAACGTCCCGATTTAATCGGGACGTTTTTTGTTTAGACCTATTTTCTGGCGTTTACACAAAACAAGAATATGATTTTAGCGTTTAATGTAGATATTTGTTTAAATGTGAACTACTGTTGCTATAGCACAGGATCAAACTGAAATATATTCCCGAATGAATAAAATCTTCCCTGCTTTTGCGTTTTCTGCTCTTCTCTTATTTCCAGCATCCTTATTTGCAAATTTCGACTTTAACAACAATTGCTTAAATGCCTATAAAAGTATATTCGAACTTAAATTAGGCAATGCACGATAAAAGGTCACCGTACTACCTGTATGCGCAGGCAGAAATTAATTTGCAATGGGCGCTGATCCGTGGGCGTTTTGGTGAATATTTTAATGCTGCAATGGAGGTTAAAAAGGCCAACAGCCTTTTGCAGGAGAACAATAAGAAGTTTCCTAATTTTCATCTTAACTTAAAAGGTTTGGGGTTGATTAATGCGGTTTTGGGCAATCTTCCGGATGGGGCATTAAAAACGGCATTATCTACTTTTGGGATAAAAGGCAACCTCCAGAACGGATTAAATATGTTCGAAAAACTGGCAGATAATCTGCCGAAATCATCTTACGAGCCTTTTTACGAAGAAGTGGTGTTTTATTATGCCTATGTGTTAACCGATGTAGCGCATAGCCCACAGGCTTATGCAAAAACCATAAAGTATACCGAGCGGATTGCCGATACCAGTTTGTTAAAAAGTTATTTGCAGAGTTATGTATGCATTAAAAATGGACATAGCGAAGAAGCCATCGCCATTTTGGCCAAGCGGCCTGAAGGAGGGGTTTATCAGCCTTTTCCTTATTTAGATTATCTGGAGGGTATTGCGCACCTAAATAAACTAGATCTTAATTCAGGAACCTATTTTAACCGCTTTTTGCAGACAACCAAGGGTGTAAATTTTGTGAAGGACGCTTACCTTCATTTGGGCTGGATCTCTCTTCTGAAGGGAGACAAAGCGGCTTACACGGCATTTGCAGCCAAGGCAGTTAAAAACGGATATACCTACATGGAAAAAGACAAACAGGCGAAAGCCGAAGCTGCTTCAGGAACGCCAACAGTTGATCTGTTGAAAGCCCGGCTACTTTTTGATGGGGGTTATTTGAACAGGGCCTTACAGATCCTTGGTGATAAGAAAGTAACGGATTACACCAGCGATAAAGACAAAACAGAACTGAATTACCGTTTGGGTAGAATTTATGATGATTTAGGGAAAGACGATCAAGCATTAATAGCTTATCAGGAGACCATTAATGAAGGCAAAAATTTAAAATATTACTTTGCCGCCAACGCTGCTGTGCAGATGGGTAAGGTTTACGAAAGAAGGAAAAATAACACGAAAGCGAAAGAGGCTTTCAATACAGCCATTGCCATGAAAAATCATGAATTTGAAAGCAGCATTGAAAGCCAGGCCAGAGCCGGATTAAAACGGTTAGCAAATTAGAAGCGGTGTATAAAGGCATTAATGTGCATCCCTGCTCCTACCGAAGCAAAAACAGCTACATCGCCAGCCTTAACTTTATAGCCTTTAACTTCGCCTTTTAGTACCAGGTCTAATAAGGTTGGTATGGTGGCAACTGAACTGTTTCCTAACCATGAAATCGTCATTGGGACTAAGTTTTCTGGCACTGTATCTTTGCCATAAAGCTTAAACAAACGTTTCATAATAGCCGTATCCATTTTTCCATTAGCCTGGTGAACAAATACGATATTTACATCTTCAACGCTTAAGCCTGCTTTATCAATGGCCTTTTTAATCACCTGAGGCACCTGAATTACCGCAAACTCGTACAGCTTACGCCCGTTCATTTTTAAATAGAGGTTTCCATTGGTTTCATCAGGATGAGCGCTCTTGCCCATGGTTAATAAATTGCCATGGTTTACGGCATGCGTTTCTGTCTTATGTGCTAGAATTCCTCTTTTTTCTTCTGATTTTTCTGCCTCGAAAATTACGGCGCCAGCACCATCCGAAAAGATCATGCTATCACGGTCGTGCGGATCGATAATGCGGCTTAAGGTTTCTGCACCAATAACCATAACACGTTTCGCATCTCCGCTTTTAATATAATAATCTGCCTGTATTGCACCTTGAACCCATCCTGGACAACCAAAAATGATGTCGTAGGCAACACAGTCTGGATTTTGAATGCCTAACTGTTGTTTTACCTTTGAAGCTAAAGAAGGCAAAATGTCTATGCGGTTGCTACCTAAAGGGATATCGCCAAAATTATGACAGAATATAATATAGTCTAAGGTTTCTTTATCAATTCCTGCATTTTCAATGGCTTTTTCTGCAGCCTTTGCGCCAATATGATTGCTTAACTGCTCGGGGCAGGCGTAGCGTCTTTCTACGATTTCCGTTATCTCAGAGAATTTATCAATGATCTCTGAATTCTCTTTCTCCAATAGATTCCCATTCTCAAAAAACGTAGAATTTAGGAATTCACTACCAGAAATAATATTCTGTGGGATATAACTTCCAGTACCGGTTATTACCGTATTTATTGCTCTGCTCATAATTATAATACCGCATACTAAAACGGTATGTAGTATAAAAATATCAATTATATTCGAGAAACGAAAATAAATTAAAATATTAACGGAGCTTATTTTCAATTGCGGATTTTAATAATCCTGCTTTTCCGGTTATGTTGAGCTTTTGCGCCATATTTTTACCTAATATTTCATAAATATAGTATATAAACCACCTAACTAAATATACCCAGTAAAGGGTATATAAATGGTTTAGTTGATCGGGTATTTTTACCATGAATTAAACGAAATAAAATGAAAAGTTTCTTGACCATTGTTTTGCTCCTGTTTATGGTACAGGTGGCAAATGCGCAATCGCATGTTTCGAAGAGCGAATATGCCCGTTATAATTGCAGGTTTGCACCTAAAGGCTGGAATAACGCTGAAGGAAAACTGATGTGCCCCGCTTGTGACAAAGAAAATGAGGACGCTCGCAAAAAGAAAATCGCGGATGATAAAGCTGCTTCCGTTGCACATAATTTAAAAAATGAAAAACTTAAAGCAGAAAATGCAATTGCCTTTAAAAAGAAACAGGCAGAATACGCAGCGAAGAATAAAGTAACTGAAGTGCATGTTACCATGGGCAAAACAGCTGTAACCGATAGTAAAAAACCAGAGCCGCCCGTAAAGAAAGGACCAGTTAAATTGGGCAAAGATATACAGCTCTATGCTGGTTGGGGAATGGGAATGTTTACCCACAATGGCCGGACTAATTGTTTTTTAAACGAGAATAAAGATACTGTGCTAAAGAGTAACGATTATTTAGAGGCTTATGCTGTAATGGGCGAAAACAAAAATAATTTTCCAAAGAACATTGGTATAGTGCTTTTAAAGGAGACCAATAAAATATCAAATGGAAGAGAACAGAATGTTGCCGATATAGTTGACCTTAAAGGAAAAAGGCATTTCAACGACAATACCATTAGTACCATTTTCCACCTGGCTGATGATTATTTTGTGGTGTGCAAAAGTCCAACACTTCCTGAATGGCGCTCTTATGGAAACAATTATACGGGTTACGAAAATGTTGAAATTTACAATCTCAAAACCAAGAAAAGTATAAAACTGGATAAGGATGCTGGCCGGTTTGTAAGCATATCCATTTATGTTGGTGGGCGTAAAATGGGCGACCCAGGTCTAGAACCTTTTCTCTCTCGTGTATATATCAATTATGACGAAGATGTATATTGCCTTAATGCGAATAGGGAAATGGTGGTTAAGAAAATACTAAAAGCAGATAGGTAACAACGTCCAGCAGTCAATCATTATTGGGCAATTTAAGTGTGCAGTACGGAAACTATGATTAAGGCAGTAGCAAAGTAGTTGCTGCCATTTTTAGTTCTGAGCGGTATTTGTCAAAATTAATTACAGTCTTAACTAAAATCATCAATCAGAAACACAAAAAGCTCTTTAGGTCCGTGCGCGCCTAAAACCAAAGTTTTTTCGATATCGGCAGTTCTGCTTGGGCCTGTAATGTTGCTGATCATTGATGGGATTTGATTGCCATACTTGTTCTTCAATAACAGAAAAGCATCTTTAAGATCTAAAACCAACTGACTGGTTTTGGCGATCACGATGTGATGATGTGGAAAGATACTAAGCCTTCTTCCTGCAGCACCCTGGTTAGTTACCATTACACTTCCATTACGGGCAATTAAGGCTTCGCAAAGGGTAATGCCTACCTCGGCCTGTTCAAAATCTTTATCGGTTTGGTAAAAAGGAAATTCATATTTGCTCAAAAACTGTTGAAGTTCTGGTTCCCAGCAGTATATTTTCCGCCATTTAAACTTGTCGGCCAGCTGTAGCATGTTTTCAAAAAAATCGATCCCGTCTTCGCAGAAGATAAAGTTGCCAGATACGGCGGTGAGCTGTTCGGCAAATAATACCTCTAGCTCATCTGTATTTTTTTTATACAATTGACTTTCTTCTAAATTAGGATAAGGGTTTTCGCGCTTCTCTAATAGTGCTTTCCTTATCTTTTTTAGTATTTGTTCTTTCGCTGTCGTATTATCCTTCATTATAAAAAAAAGCTACCCTAATAATTAAACTAGGGT
>NZ_JBFTRT010000447.1:0-4352 GCF_056399685.1 Pedobacter sp. 01N416 | reverse complement strand
CGTCTATATAATATCACAACGGAAATGATCAGACCAATCAAAAAAAACCAAAATAGAACTTTAGCAACAAACCGTTGGTGTAAGATATTCTGTTTTATCACCGCTATTCGTTGATATTCTTTATTTTTTTCTCTTAAACTCATCTTGGAAACTTCAACATGTGTCTCCATTAAATCAACTTCAGATTTATAACTGACTTTCAAATTTATGAAAGCAAAAATCTGAAATAAAAGACCGACAAAACAAACAATAGCTGAAATTTTAAGTAAGCGCATAATAGGTTTAAATTTATGGATTAAAACACTGGTGGACGCATGTCACGTTCAGGATGTTGCCATAAATTAATATCGGACGGGATCTGTAAGATTGGATAATTAATCCCCCCTTTTGTAAAGCTTCAGTCAATTGTTTCCTGTTGTAAAATAAGAGTTCTTGCATACAGTTATGCTTTTTTAATACCGCCTTATCCAATAGCCGAGGGTCTATTGGAGAGATTGCTGATGAACTTGCCATCTGCCTTAACCTTCTGAGTAAATGGAAGCAGCGTAAAACAGAATCCAAACAGCTCTCTTCGGTTCTTACATAAGGCCACCTATCTTGTTAGCCGGGCTGTTAAGCTGAAATGACATAGATTTATAACAGCATGGAATAAAAATCGCTTTTGTCTCTAGTGTACCAATGGCCATCGATGTAGTAATACTTATCCTTTTCTACTTTAACTATAGGAATATCACTTTTTATATACTTCTTCCTAGTGCTGTTATCGTTTAGATCATGAAATGTGTAGTAACCCATTGTAGGCTCGTAGCTGTTGTAAAAAGCTTTATTTTTTTTATCAAAAGCTAAAAACGCTGTTTTATTATATTTATAATTCAACTTAGGACTACGTTTAGAGCTCTTTTCGTTATGAATATTTAAACTCAACTTATAGGTGTTTGTATCATGCCCAGCCAATGTTACCTTCAGTTTAAAAAGTGAATACTCACTGGGTCTGATATCGTAAGTCGTAAGTGAGTTAACATGTAGAGCTTGGCAGAGCTTGCCATTGGAAACATACAGTATTAACTGGTTTATTACGTCCTCGTTTGACCCAGCCCTTTTCACGTAGTTGATTTGTAAAAAAACTTTATTTAATATATTGACAGTATCAACACTCATATAGTTATTTATCAATAAGGTATCTCGTAAATAACTAATGGTTAGCATCCCACTTGAAGGCTTATAATACAAATTAATGTTTGCTTTATTGCCCTCAAAAGATTGTATGTTATAAGATTGGGCTTTTGTTGATCCAATCGTAACATATAAACATATCAATAATACAATAATTATCTTCTTTATCATAGCTCAAAATTTTATTAGCTGTTATCTAAATTTAAAAAATGTTGAATTGCCGCCACTACAGTAATGATGAATTTCCCAGAACTTACTTGCTGAAAATTACTATCCTTAGCTCTTGCTTGGGGAGTCAAAGGGGTTGCACTCCAACTAATAGCGCCATTTGAATAATCCATTGTCTCGCGGTTGTCATAAGCCTGTAATGAGCCAACAATATAGAAGATGAATTGCTTTCGGAGCGTTTCAGCGAAGGCATCAAGATTACCCAGCTTGCCAAATTCCATTCTCGTACCTACGGAGCAATAAAAGCAAGGCTAATCAAACTCGAACTCCTACAGAAATAACAATCCAAGCTACATTTTGGTCTTAGCGAGACGCTAAGACCAAATTGGTGGCTACTTTTCGGCATCTTTATTGTTGATTACTTATAATTTTAAATCAAAACAGGCTTCTCGACACTTAAAGCCGTGAGAATACTTGATATTTTTTGTAAATCGTATGGAATTAAGTCGTCTGTCTTAAAATTGTGTTGAACGGTTTCCCAATCATCGGTTAATTGACCTATGGTAAAGTCCTTGGGTTCTTCATCAAGAGTATAAATCTCTTTTTCATCAAGTCTCCAATAATAATCATTTTCTATTTCTATCTCATTAACATACAACTCTTTATACCTTAAAAGAATTACGGATAGCATTTGCTCTATACTGTCTAACTTAACTTTCATTTTTGGCTACCATTTTACATACAGAACTTCAAGACTAAAAAGGCGTTCGCCAAGTAAATAACAAAGCCCGACATCTCCGCCGGACCTTACTACAATTTTATTCATCTCCCACACGCGACACGTGACTGTTGCACAACTCACAAGTGTTGAAAACGAATCCAGTTAAAGGAGGTATTATTCGGTAAATTGATGATATGCAAGGAAGAAAAAAATATCAGGAAAAGCTGTTCATGAGTTTTCAACTTTCAGATCATGTTCCTAAGGATAATTTTTATCACAGACTGAAAGATATTCTGTCTTTGGATTTTTCATATAAAACAACTGCAGGATATTACGGATCAGAAGGCCAAAAAAGCATATTCAGTTTTCAGGGTATGCCCTCCGCTGATCTGCCAGGCTTCGCCCGGTGCCCCCTGCTGCTGTATCCGGTTTAAAGGGGAGGCTTCAAACACTGTTTCAGCAAAGGCATAGTCTGTTGCCTTTACAGCCTGCCACTAATGATCGACGAACCATTCGATAGAACAACGGGGAAGTGTAAAGGCATCATAGGATCTGTGAAACACCGAATTAACAAAATAGAACAAATCCATTTTCTATTTATCAAAGTACCTTCCTTAATCTCATCTTTTCAGGTGGTCGTATGAGATCTAAAATATTATTAAACGTTTGAGTCAGGATTTAGCTTTAAATCATTAAGGAATTCTTTACCTACAACGTTCTTATAATTGAAATAAGCAAAGCCAAATACGATAATTGATAAAATCAAACTTCCTATTAAACCCATCCAACCCGCTATACAGGTAAACAATATTACAGTAATACCTAAAATCAATAAATCATAAAAGTGTTTATCAATATAGATAAAGCAATATCCATCRAGTTTTTGATCGAAAATAATCCTTCCCTCAGAAATTCTCGTCCTACTGGTATTTAACTGTATCAATCTATTGTTTTCAAAAGCGATTAATGAAGGGGTATTGCTTGTTATCGTATACCCCTTTTTCTGCAAAATTGAAATTATTTCGCTGACAGCTTTTAACTCTGTCAGCGTTCCTTTTATTTGATACTCTCTAACCAACCATCTAGTGTTGTCCATTTGTTTTGATATAATTACCTGAAAAGCCACTATAATCTCGCAACTTGTACGGCTTACCAACTAATGTAGTAATGTTGATATTTGCACTCGGGCTACTTTTAATTTTAACGCCTAAATTACTCGAAAACCCAACAGCAAAGCCAATTGTATAATAGGCACTGGCAGAGGCTAAAGATACGGTAGCTACAGAGTAACTCGCAGATCCTCCGAAACTGTCTCCGGACCAATCACTGAATGTTGCTTCGTAGTCACCTTTCGATATTATCGCACCTCCGCCGCTAGTTATTCCTCCTCCAACTCCCCATCCAACAGATATAGTACGATAACGTTGTCCATAGCCACTATCCGTTATTATTTCTCCATACTCCACTGAAATTCCCTCACCTGTCTGGAAATAAGCGCCCAAGACTGAGTAAGCAACAATCTTTCCATATTTTTTAAGCTCTGTCTTATGCTCCTTTTCTATCTGCTCCGAAGTTTTTTTCTTTGGCTTAGGTCCTCTATCAGTAACCTGAGCTTGATAACTAGCCTCAAGTTGATCTAAACCAGCAGATTGGGCATCGTTCGAGCCATCATTTCGTCCAATCACACTACTTGCATGAATTCTAAAATTTAGGCCTTTCCATAATTCTGCGTCCTCATCCTTACCCTCTGAAGCCTGCCAAATCCCATCCCAGGTCCTATGTTCCCCAAACATTCCATCAGGGTCTGTTACATTTATGGGATTATTAAAAACATAAGCGTAAGGATTCGTTTTCCGATCATTTTCAGCCATTGGATCTATTACATTCCATCTTCCAAGTGCCGGATCATAGAATCGGGCGCCATAATCGTATTCCTTTAAATCATCCTGAAACTCTTTACCGTTATAAAGATACTTGTTATCGTTAGAAGATACAAGTGTTTTGGGGTCTTTACGTAAACCAAATGCATAATAATCATCCCTTTGTAACAACTCCAAAGATTGGTTATTAGGGTTCTTATAAAATGTTGCTCTAACATTACCTAGATGATCAGGCAGATTAAATTCATAGCTATAATTGCCATTCTGATTTCTTGCCACCCCCTCTTCAGTATGAATAAGTTCTATTGCTCCACCAACGTATTCAATTCCATTTATATAATAACGATCGCCAGTTAAACTACTTTGTTTTCTCAATTTATTGCCATTAGCGTCATAAGTAAAAGTAATAC
>NZ_JBFTRT010000446.1:0-4368 GCF_056399685.1 Pedobacter sp. 01N416 | reverse complement strand
ACATTAACGGTATTATTGTGCAGAACAGCTATTATTTTAACACCATCACCGCTACTAAAATCAAGATCCAATCGAACTTAATCGGGGTAATATATGATGGAATAACACCAAACACCAATGTTTTTGGTATTTCGGCCAGTTTATACGATAGTGCACTAGATGTTGGTGGTGATAATCCTGGTGAAGGAAACGTTATCGCCGCAAACAGGATTAATGTAGATATCACCAGGTCATCGTACTCCACCAATGCAAGGTTTGATGTCAACGTGATCAATAATAAAATCGGGGTCGATTATACGGGCAAAAAAGATTTCCATGAATTACCGATATTTCTTTCTTCCTCCGCTTTAGAAATTGCAGGTTTAAAGGTCAATGCGGTAAATACGGCACTTTATGTGCGCAATAATATTATCGGCGGAAACAGAACTACAGGGGTTTCGATCACCAATTCTGATTTTATTTTAACCGGTAATGCCATTGGTACCGATGCTGCCGGAGCTGTAGTGATGAGTAACGGAATTGGCGTAAAAATAGAGTTGGGTGCAGGAGGAACCATCGGTGGCGCAACACCTGCCGAAGCAAACTTAATCGCCAACAACAATTTCGGGGTGGAAACGGTATCGTCAAAACCCGTAAAAATCACAAGGAACAGTTTCTTTTGCAACAAGACATTTGGCATCGGAAAAACCCTATCGATCCTTCAACCCTACATTCAGGTACTGAAAAAAAGAAATGATTATGTTTCGGGTAAGGCCACACCCAACTCAGAAGTAGAACTATTTTATACCGTAAATTGCCAAGGTATCTGTGAAGGTAAAACCTATATTGCAACTGTACAGGCCGGTAGCGATGGTCGTTGGGAATACAACGGAACCCTAAGCGGAATGGTTACTGCAACAGCCAGCTTATTAAATGCAACCACCTCTCCTTTCTCTACTGCTGAATTATTACCAAACGAAGCTATAGTAGAACCTGTAACCTGTAATGCCAATGGATCAATCACCATCCCAGAGCCCCGCGAAGGTTTTACTTTTAGCTGGGTAAAAATAGAAACAGATGGTAGCCGCGTACCTAAAGGAAATACACAAAGCATCTCCAATTTAGATGTAGGCACTTACGAGGTAACCGTTGATGATGGCTGCAAAGCATTTCCATCGGTGTTTATCATCAAAGATCAGAAGTTAACCAAACCTACTATTCTGCCAGTTTCGCCTGCCTGCGGACAAACCACTTTTACATTTACAGCTGAGGTTTTAAGGGGTAAAGGTGTATTAAAATACGAGTGGATAAATACCGCAACAAATGCCGTGGTAAGCAGAAGTAACCCAGCTAATTTACCAGAAGGCACCTACTTCGTAAAAGTATCGGATGAAGCAAACTGCTCATTAGATTCTGATCCGATTACAGTTAGAAGGAAACCTCAACCTAAAATTGGGAATCCAACTAAAACCACCTCTGCAGCATGTGGTAAAGAAAACGGATCTATTGTAGGCATTACCATTACAGATGCAACGGGTACCTTAAGCTACAAATGGTTTAAACGCGATCCGATCACAGGAATTTTAGGTACAGATGTGGTGTCAACTACATTGGATCTGGAAAATGTAGGAGGCGGCAACTATACTTTATCTGTTTCTGACGAAGGGCAATGTTCGCCAGTTTCCTCATCTTTCTTTATCGGCACCTATAGCGATGTTGCGATTAACGGAGGGACAGTTACTCCGGCCAGATGTGGTGTTAACAATGGTGTTATTGATGGTGTATCGATTACCAATGCCGATACATACGAGTGGTTAGGCCCAACGGGGCAAAGCATCAAAAAAGGACCGTACTCCCCTGGCATGTCAATAAAAATGATTGACCTTGCCCCAGGAACTTATACATTAAGAGCCAGCAATTCGCTGTATACCTGCACTTTAGACAGAACTTTCAGGGTAGATGCATTAACACCAACGGTTTATACCTTTACGCCAACCGTTAACAACACCACTTGCGAGTTGATTAACGGAAGTATCAACCTAAACTTCAGTTCCGTTCTTCCAACATTGTTTAAATGGGTAGATGAATCAGGCGCTACAGTTGCAGGTGCAACCAAAACAGGGAACATTATTGAACTTAAAAATTTGCCCGGAGGCAATTACAGGATGTTTGCCTATGATGTGAACAATTGTGAAACTATTTTAGGACCATACGCCATCAATATCACGCCAAAACTAAACATCGTTTCCAATACAGCAACCGTAATTAAAGATGGCTGTACTTTACAGAGAGGTTCTGTTAAAGGCATACAGGTAATCGGTGGTATTCCAGCGTATGATTTTAAATGGATAAACGAAGCTGGCGAGGCTGTTCAATACACTCAAGATCTAATTAATGTTGGCGCAGGCACCTATCGTTTAGAAGTAAAAGACAAAACATCTTGTGGTTATGCCATCAGCGAGGCTTATACCGTAGTAGATGAGCCTTTTAAAATCATAGCTCCCATCATCAACGATCTACGCGTTTGTTATGTTTCAGATATCGTTTTACCTGTAATTGCACCAGAAGAAGGCACCTTCCAGCTCTTTGAAAAAATTGATGATACGAAGCCATTTTCAGAAAACACCAACGGAATATTCAAATTTAGGGTAGCCAAAACGGCAGATTATTTTGTGAGGAGAAAACTGGGTTCTTGTACAAGCGAGTTTACCAAGGTACATGTAGAAGTAACACACGATAACCTGGAGGTTACCAACACCATGACCCCGAATGGAGATGGTATGAACGATGTTTGGCAAGTGAGGGGTTTACCAGATTTTAATGGCACCAATATTAAAATCTACACCCGTGGCGGTCAGTTGGTTTACGAATCGATCGGCAATTATACCAAACCTTTTGATGGTAGATTTAGGGATAAAGAATTACCAGCAGGGGTTTATTATTATGTGATCGATTTGCGGGCTGAATGTAAACCACTAGGTGGCAGCATAACACTTTTACGTTAAAATTGCCTACTTGGACAAACTACCTGATAGCGGTTATTCAATAAAATACCCAGTACAATTTCGTGGGTACCATTATTTACCGAACGTAATCCTGAAGTATTTACATCATAAGAATAACTCAGGTTTACCAGCGACGCAATATTAAATCCTGCTAGAAGCGAAAAAGAATCGTTGTTCCTGAAACTGGTTCCAACCCAAAACTTATCCCGATAGGCAAATTTCAAATTGGCATCGAAAGTAGCCGGAGCGTTGACCCAATATGAAATCAAACCAGAGGGGATCATTGCAATATCCTCATCCAGAAATATTTTATAACCCGCCGTTCCGTAAAAAGTAGCTGCTTGGTATGGACTGGTTTTAACTTGATTATTTACAATACTGCTTTTATTTCCAACCAGCTGTTTTGCTGAAACACCAGCAAAAAATCGTGGACTATACAACCAAATACCTGCGCCAATATCGGGTCTAATTTTGTTGTTATAATCGGCAGAGAATAAAGGGTCGCCCGATTCATCGGCTATAATTCCGCGTACATCAACACTGATCGATTTAAATCCTCCTGATAAACCAACTGATAAATTTACTTCGTTTGTAAGGCCTAAATGATATGCATAGGTTAAATTCACATTAGTCTGCCGAACCAAACCGGCTTTATCCGTCATGGCCACCAGGCCAATTCCATGGTGAGGCTCTGCCGCGGTGTAGCTGTTTACAAAACTTCTGCTCATTGGATTGTCTCCATTCCCGGCAAATGAATTTACATTGCTCCGAACAAAATCTTCGCCAATAGCGGTACTTAAAGAAAGGTATTGTGTACTTGGTGCACCTTCTAAACCGCTCCACTGTTTGCGTAAACCTATTTTTAAATCTGTATAATTATCTATTCCCGATAATGCAGGATTCAACAGGATATTGTTAAAAATATATTGGGTGCTCCTGGGGATTTCTTGGCCATAGCTATAAAAGAATAAGCAGGCAAACAGAGAGAGCGCGTAAAAAAATTTCATGTAAACCTTAATAGTGATGCGTTAATTGATTGATACTAAAAAGCCTATCAATACAAGGGCTAAGATAATAAGTTGTAGCCAATTATAAAGCATTTAATGTTTATCTGCCTTTAACTTCAAAATAAACGTTCCATCCAATAGTAGCAATTAACCATTCTTTTAAATTTCGATAAAAAAAACTGATAATTTTTATCTCAAAAACCGCTACTTCTTTTTGATGTAACCTCAAAATATTGTAAGTTTAAAGTTTTTTAAGCGCTTAGCTTAGAAAAAATTTTAAACCAATCAATGTTACGTGTCGATAGCTCTAAAACCTGTAAAGTGGTGTACTCTTTGTGCAAACATGAGTACTTGGGCTATTTAATTGAACCTCACGT
>NZ_JBFTRT010000445.1:0-7788 GCF_056399685.1 Pedobacter sp. 01N416 | reverse complement strand
CCTGTTAATGCTAAGGATTATATAACTTGAACTCAATTAACAATCTGGCTTTTAGCGCTATTCTTTAGGTGGTTTAGTATTAGTGTCAGGGTCTTAATAGCAGGAAGATGCTGACCACGTAGTATCTACAAGACGATCGAGTAAGATAAAGCAACTGTAAACACCACCCCATTTTATTTAAAAAATCTAGTTTGTAGAATTTGGCAGTGTTTTCACCAATGCACACCGAACAGGCGATTGTGATGTAAAGAATGATCAACCCGAAAAGACAAATGCAGGATTATTTTTATGGAATCGTCCAGGATGAAGTAGAAGGAAAGTCTCGACAAATCTTCAAGGCCATTAGGCTGTTACCATTTCTTTTCTTAAAATAACCTTAATTCCGCGTTTGTAAAGAAAAGTCCCGTTTGCCCGTTAATTTTGATAATTCCATCCAAGCAGCCATAATTTTAGTATATTAGGATAATCAAAAGGGATGGTACCCCAAATCAATCCATCTGATTAAAAATTCCCCAAAAAAAATATTCTAAAGTCCACCTTTACGCCACATTTACTCCACGTTTAGGCCACCTTCCGGCCAGGCTTGCTTGCATACTGCTTCGCACATGCTTCGGTTGAGTTGTAGCCCTGGTGTAGATCAGGTAGGTCAAAGGTTTGCGTCGCTTAAGATCAGCGAGTTCACAATAGCTAAATGAAAGGTAAAGAGAAAGTTATCGTGAGGTATTGTTGGTCTGGAGCTGTGTCGGAGCAGCCTGAGTGAAGGGGCAATAAAACGGCTTTGGGATTATTCAAATTATCGAGGTATTTGATGATCCTCCCGACATTATCTCGAATACTTTTGTATTCGATTTTATCAATTGCCTGCTGTATCGATTAACCCGGTCGCGAGCAGTATTGTTTTTTTTAAATGTTATGTATTAAACGTTAGCCCTTTCTTAATACCGAGTCGGAACTGTGGTATAATGCTTTTGAATGCTACTTTATTTTTTCACGGTGGTTTAATCCCCAATCAACCAATGTTTCGGTGACCGGGAAAACACTTAGCCCATATTCTGTCATTGCATAATTCACGGTAATAGGCCTGGTTTCCATAACCGTTCGGGTAACGAGGAGGTTTATTTCAAGTTCCCTCAACTCTTTGGAAAGCATTTTTGCAGATATACCCTCAACCTCACGCTGGATCTTCTTAAATGTGTTTTTTTCATCTATATGATTGTTAAGATATCGCATAATCCGTAGCTTCCACTTGCCGCCAAGTATTTCCAGGCTATCCCGGATAGCCGCCAGCTCCTGCTCGCAGGTCGCTTCCCGTTTGATTGGTGTTTCCATATTTGATAGTTAACAAAAGGTAACCGGTAACCATTAGTTAACCGATAACAAACTTAAAGTTTTGTGTCCTAATTTTGAAATCATAAAAATGAAAACAAATGAAAAAGAAAGTTGACTATTACGTATTGGATGTTTTTACGGATCAAAAATTTAAAGGAAATCAGTTGTCTGTAGTTTATACTGAGGAACAATTGGAACTGGAACAATATTATGACATCGCCAGGGAGTTTGGATATTCAGAGACTTCTTTTGTAAATTATTCGGTAGCTGAGAAAGTGTTTAGCGTAAGGTCATTTACGCCAGCGAATTTTGAGATTACCGGAGCTGGACATAATCTTTTGGGTGCAGTATGCTTGGCTATCTTAAAAAAATGGGATATTTTCCGCGAACAAAAAGGACAGACCTGGGTGTTAATGGCAAGTGAAAAGATTCCCCTTAAGGTCACTGAGAAGGATGGAATTCCTTACGTTGGCATGAAACAGAGACCTGCTGAAATCATGGTAACGGTACCTGCCAGCATAATTGCCGAAGCCATTGGACTAGGTACCGACGATCTTACCCTTAACGATTGGAATATCAATATTGTAAAAACAGAAGTGGGACACCTGATGGTTCCCATAAAGAATTCGGAATTCTTAAACAAAGCAGTATTGAATAAAAGTCTTTTGAAAGAAGCTTCCTCCAAATTCGGATTTGAAGGTTGCTATCTTTTTACTACTGAACATGGCAAAAGTGAATTTCTTGCAGAAACACGTTTTTTTAACCCCAGTATTGGTATTGATGAAGATCCTGCTACCGGAACTGCAGCGGGGCCTTTAACCGGTTACCTTGAAAATCTTGGCTATGTGGAAAAAAACCAAAGTTATCGCATCTTACAAGGTGCTCATGTTAGGAGGCCCTCTTTTATTGAGGCAGAAGTAGTTGACGATGGAATTTGGATAAGCGGATCTTCTATAATCGTTATGGAAGGTGTAATGTATTTAGATTGATTCGGACCCGGGGAGCTTTTCGGAAATTGATTTTCCATAGCGGCAGCAAAATGACAAAAAATGCAATTGAGTACCAAAATAATAAATCAATAAAAAACCCTTTTGACGATCTATAATTTAATCTATTAGCAATGCAAAGCCAGCAGGAATAAAACAAAAAAACCTCACATTTCTGTGAGGTTTTTCGTGATCCCGCTGGGATTCGAACCCAGGACCACTACATTAAAAGTGTAATGCTCTACCAGCTGAGCTACGGAATCATTTCCTTTTGTTTAAGGAGGTGCAAATATAGGGATTTATCCTTTTCTTGCAAACATTTTTTGAAAATGTTTTTATTGTTTTTTAGTCTATGTAAAATTGGCGCTTCTAACTGGTTGATTTTAAATTTTGTAAGCCCAAAAACAATTTTAAAATTTATTTTTATTTGAGTAATATTTTCTCAAATCATTGCCTATTCACTCGCTTTTGGGATAAAATTGAGAAAAGACTGAAACTGTGCCTTGTGTTTGTTTTTGTCCAGTTTAAAATAAAAGGCCCCACGGCGCGAACTCGATTTGTCCTTGTCGGCTTGTTTAATTAACAATCCACTGGCCGTAATCTTACGGATAAAGTTCCGGTTATCTATCGGCGAATCGTAAACCTGCTCGTATAAAGCCTGCAATTGCGGTATAGTAAACCGTTTTGGTAAAAGCTCAAATAAAATAGGATGGAGGGCTGCCTGATAGCGGATTTTATCCATAGCGGCCTTAACCATTATATCGTGGTCGAAAATTAATTCGGGAACTTCTTTTAGCTTAAACCACTCGGCATGGTACTGGTCATTGATCTGTTTACTATATTTATTTATATCGATCAGTGCAAAGTAGACTACCGAAACCGTACGTTCGATAGGATCCCGATCTGGACTGCCATAAGCATGAAGTTGCTCCAGGTAAACATCGTGTAATCCTGTTAATTCCAATAAAATTCTTTTGGCGGCACCATCAAGATCTTCATGTTCACCGATAAAACCACCCATTAAACTCCACTTATCTTTTACGGGTTCTATTGCCCTTTTTATTACCAAAAGTTTTAGCTGATCGCCGTCATAACCAAAAATAATGCAGTCTACTGCAACAAGAACAGGTTTTTGATTTAAATATTTTCCCATGTTAAAATAGCGTATTTAATTTAGCATCGTTATAATCTGTAATATAACCCAAGATATTCGGATAACCTTCAAATTCTTCGATAGTATGTGTTGTGGTTAATACAATGCAAGGCATACCTGCATTTAAAGCCGATTCTACGCCCTTTGGTGCGTCTTCGAAAACCAGGCAATCTGCCGGTGTTATATTTAATGCTGCCGCTGCCTTTATAAAAGTTTCTGGATCTGGTTTACTTGTTTTTACGTCATCTGCACTCACTATTGCATCCAAATAACGACGGATATTCAATCCATCTACTACAAAATCTATATTAAAAGGTATCGCAGCAGATCCGATCGCCATAGGAATGTTAGCCTCTTTTGTGCGTTCCAAAAAATGATCGAGTCCATCAATCAGTGCTAAATGGGGCATGTAGCCTTCCTGATAACGCTTTTCTTTATCAATAGAAAGGCGTTCTATTTCTTCAGCGTTAAATTTATCTTTTCCGAAAGGCTTTGCCCTTCGCTACATTGTGTTTAGCTGTAGCTTTTACTTCTTGTAACCAAAAATCGGATAAAGGGACACAAACAACCGAGCAAACTGATTCGTTAAAATATACCACTACTATTGATGGGAAAAGTGTGAAGCTTTATACTTTAAAAAATAAACAAGGTGCTTCAGTTTCCATTACCAATTATGGCGGGAGGGTAGTATCACTTTTGGTACCCGATAAAAATAACAAGTTAACTGATGTGGTTTTGGGTTACGATAGCGTAGGTTCGTACCGCAAAAAAGGTGAGCCATTTTTTGGTGCATTAATTGGCAGATACGGAAACCGCATTGGTAAAGGTAAATTTACGCTGGATGGGAAAGAATATGATTTACAGCTTAATGATGGTGTTAATACCCTCCACGGTGGTACAGATGGCTTTTTCTCGAAAGTTTGGGATGCTAAACAATTAGATGGACAAAAATTAGAGTTGAGTTATGTTTCAAATGACGGCGAAGCAGGTTATCCAGGGAAATTAGATGTTAAGGTAACTTATACCTTAACTGATGATAATGCTTTGCAGATTGATTATTTAGCTACTACTGATAAAACGACTGTGGTAAATTTAACCAATCATGCTTATTTCAACCTAAATGGAGAGGGAAACAATACGATTTTAGATCACGAATTAACGATTGATGCAAATGCCTACACACCAGTAGACTCTACGCTTATTCCAACAGGTAAATTGCAGCCTGTAGCTGGAACAGCATTTGATTTCAACAAAGCGAAAACCATCGGAAAATCGATCGAAGAAAATGATCAGCAGTTAAAGTTCGGCAAAGGTTACGATCATAATTTTGTATTGACCCATCATGATGGCAAAACGGCTATTGCAACCGTTAAAAGTCCTGTTACAGGAATAACAATGGAAGTTTATACCACCGAGCCAGGCTTACAGTTTTATAGCGGCAACTTTTTAACAGGCGCTGATAAAGACGGTAAAGGTGGGAAATCATATCCTCACCGTTCAGCTTTCTGCTTAGAAACACAACATTTTCCTGATGCGCCAAATCATGCAAATTTTGCATCAACAGTGCTTAAACCGGGCGAAACATATAAAACGAGTACTACTTATAAGTTTTTGAAATAACGTTAACGGGTTGCATCATAAATATAGAATTGTCATCCTGAGCTTGTCGAAGGACCTATCATAATGCCGTTACGGCGTTTCGACAGGCTCAACGTGACAAATTTCTAGAGAAACTATGTTTATGATACAACCTCTTATTTTACTCCAAATTCGGCTTTAAGGGTTTAATAACCGATCAGGAAATTGTGTGATTTTCTCAATGGTTAATTGTTGCATGATCTGGTATAAGTGAGTTTTGAACATATTGATGGTATGATCGCCTCCTTCATTACCTAAAGCGCCAACTCCATACATAAAAGGCCGGCCCATAAAGTTGAATTCAGATCCAACGGCATGTGCTCTTGCTAAATCAACACCTGAACGGATACCGCCATCTAACATGATCTTCAATTTTGATTTGTATAGTGGATTGTTCGCCAATTTGATCAGTGAATTGATTGAGGATTCGCCTGCATCAATTTGTCTGCCGCCATGATTGGAAACAATCACACCATCGGCACCGATTTGGATAGCAGCCTGCATATCTTCATCAGTCGCGATTCCCTTCAATACTAAAGGTCCTTTCCAAAGATCACGAATGGCAGAAACCTTTTCAATATCAACCTTACCGGTAAATGTTTTGTTCATGAACTGTCCAAGTTGCGACATATCCATTCCTTTTTCCATGTAAGGCTTTAAGGTAGCAAACGATGGAATTCCATGTTGTAGGGTTTTAATTCCCCATAACGGACGGGCAAAAGCCTGCAGGATATTATTGACTGACATTTTTGGTGGAATGGATAAGCCGCTCTTGATTTCTTTATATCGTAAACCAAATGCAGGCACATCTACCAGCACAACCAATACCGGGCATTCAACGCCTTTTAAGCGATTTAAGATGTCATCCCTCAGGCTATTCTCCGTAGGGTGGTACAATTGAAACCATGCTTTTCCTTCAGATACTTCGGCAATTCGTTCGATACTACTGGTGGATACGGTGCTTAATGTATAAGGAATATCGGCTTTAGCGGCGGCCTTAGCTAAAATTTCGGGAGCATTAGGCCACATCAAACCTTGCAAACCAATAGGAGATACCCCAAATGGAGCACTGTAACGACGGCCAAATAATTCGACCGACATGTCGATATCTCCACCAACGCGTAAGTAATTCGGTTTAAGGTAGATATTGTCGAAGTCGCTCTCATTTCTCGATAAATTAAGCCCCTCATTACAACCACCCTCCAGGTAGTCAAAAGCAAATTTAGGAATCCTTGACTTTGCCTTTTTTCTTAAGTCGGCTACAGAAGGGAATTGAGGATTGTAAGGGAATGTAATCTTTTTACTCATATTTAATATTGTATTGGTCAGATCTATTTCAAAAAGCGAAAACTAATATTTTATATTATAATTCCCGTCCTGCTCTATCTGCTTTTTTTAATTCTAGTTAAGGATTTTTGCGTAGGGTTTTGATGTGTCATTCTGAACGAAGTGAAGAATCCTTTGCAAATAAATCACCATCAAAAAGATCCTTCATTGCATTCAGGATGACAAATAGGTCAAAATTATGTTGTTAAACTCCGTAAAACGCAGTTGCATTATCATTAAAAATCAATTTCTGTTCTGCTGAGGAAAATTGTTGCGCATACTTATAAACTAAATTAAACCAATCCTGATACGGTCTGCTGAGCAGCATTACCGGCCAATCGCTACCGTACATTACCCTTTCAGGACCAAAATGTTCGAATACCACATCAAAGCAATTAAAAAGCTCTTTTTCTGTCCAGTTTTTCCAGTCTGCTTCAGTAAGTAAACCGGATACCTTGCAAAGTACATTTGGATTTGAAGCCAATACTTTAATATTTTCAGACCAAGATTTTATCTCCTGACTTTTAACATCCGGTTTGCCACAATGATCCAATACAAATGGTTGATCGGGGATTTGATCAACCATTTGTRTGATAGCTGCTAATTGATCGTGATAGCACAATAAATCGTAAGTGTAATTGTATTTTTTTAAAAGATTAACGCCAGCAATAAACTTTTTATTCAGGATAAAATCTGCGTTTTCAGCTTGTAAAATATGTCGCCAGCCCTTAATCTTCTTGAAATTACTCCAATAAGTTAAACGTTCGTCTAAATTCGGATCGAGTAAATCTACCCATCCAACAATCCCTTTTACAATTTCATTTTGCGCTGCCAGCGATAACAAAAACTGGTTTTCCTCTTCCGATTGGCTAGCCTGCACAGCTATACATCCCGTGATTTGATGATCGTTATAAACCCCTATAAGATCTTTCGGAGAAAAATCATTACGGATGGCAAACATATCTTCATTTATCCAGCTATCTCTAACCGGATCGAAATTCCAAAAATGTACGTGTGTATCAATCATAAAAAAAGCAATTTAAAGTTTAAAGATCTGATCCATCAAGATCCATTTTTCTCCTGGTTTCGAACCTGGTAGTGCCTGCTGGAATTTCCACATCAAATTTTCCCATTCCTGCACTTTTGGATTGGCTAAATCGGCTTTCGATTTTTCCTCAAAAGAAAAGCTTTCATTCACTTCCATAATCATAAATAGCCTGTTTCCTAATAAATAGATTTCCAGATCATCAATTCCAGAAGAAATAATACTTTCTTTAATTTCAGGCCAAATCGATTGATGATACTGCTTATACGCTTCTATAAGCTTTTCATCGTTTACAAGATCGAGTGTTAAAC
>NZ_JBFTRT010000444.1:0-4386 GCF_056399685.1 Pedobacter sp. 01N416 | reverse complement strand
CCATTAACGAGTATGGTGCTGATGCCACGCGTTGGTACATGATTTCTAATGCAAATCCTTGGGATAACCTAAAATTTGACATTGATGGAATTGCTGAAGTGCGCCGTAAATTCTTCGGAACACTTTACAATACTTATGCTTTCTTTGCCCTGTACGCCAATATCGATAAATTCGAGATCGATAAAAATAATTTAAGCAAAGTTGAAGACAGAACGGAATTAGACCGCTGGATTTTATCGTTGTTGCAAACCCTAATCAACGAAGTTGATGAAAGTTACAACACTTACGAACCAACGAAAGCTACCCGTGCTATTCAGGCTTTTGTTGATGAACAGTTGAGTAACTGGTACATCAGGTTAAGTCGCCGCCGTTTCTGGAAAGGCGAAATGACAGATGATAAACGTGCGGCTTACGAAACATTATATACTTGTTTGGAAACCTTGGCACAGTTGATGAGTCCTGTTGCGCCTTTCTTTGCCGATTGGTTATATAGAAACTTAACCGTTACCGATGCACATGCAGAGCAGTCGGTACATTTAACTTTATGGAAAGAGGCTGATCAAAGTTTAATAGATACCGATTTGAACGAGCGTATGGTTTACGCCCAGGATATTTCATCGATGGTTTTATCGCTGCGTAAAAAATCTGGCATTAATGTGCGTCAACCACTTGAGAAAATCTTAATCCCATCTTTAAGTGGCGATTTCGAACAAAAAATATCAAAGGTTGCAGATTATATCCTTTCTGAAACGAATGTTAAACATATCGAGTTCATTACCGATACGCATGGTATCGTTAAGAAAAAGCTGAAACCAAACTTCAAATCTTTGGGTAAAAAAGTTGGAAAAGATATGAGCTTAGTTAAAGAGGCTTTAGAAAATTCCAATCAAGATGATATCCAACGTTTAGAAAACGACGGTTTCATTATCGTAGTTGGAAGCAACGGAGAAGAATTTACCATCAATTTAAATGATGACGTTGAGGTTTTTGCCGAAGATATTCCAGGATGGCAGGTAACCAACCTGGGCAGTTTAACTGTTGCTTTGGATGTTACCATCTCAGAAGAGCTGAAACAAGAAGGTATTTCTCGCGAATTGGTTAACCGTATCCAAAACTTGCGAAAAGAATTAAACTTTGAAGTAACAGATAGGATTAAAGTTTCGTTACAAAATGATAACTTGGTGGCCGGCGCAGTTTCCAAAAACAAGGATTACATTTGCGCGGAAATATTGGCCGATGAATTTGAATTAACAGATACTGTAAATAATGCAAACAAAATCGTTATCGACGATGTTGAGTTAAGCATTTCAGTAACTAAAATATAAATCCATATATTAGAAAATTAGAAAAAGAACATGGAAAACAGCAACAAAACACGCTACTCAGACAGTGAATTACAAGAATTTAAAGAATTAATTCAAGATAAATTACGCATGGCGAAAGAGGAACTTAACTCTTTAACCACTTCTTTGAGTAATCCAAACGCAAACGGAACAGAAGATACTTCAGGTGCGTACAAAACATTAGAAGACGGTTCTGCAACAATGGAAAAAGAGCAGATCAATCAATTGGCTGCACGTCAGAAAAAATTTATTGACAACCTTGAGAATGCATTGGTGCGTATCGAGAACAAAACTTATGGTATTTGCCGCGAAACCGGAAAATTAATCCAAAAAGAACGTTTACGCGCTGTTCCTCATGCAACTTTAAGCATGGAAGCTAAATTAAAGCAGAGTTAATGAAAGGCTATACAAAACCTTTAATTGTTATCTTTTTAGTTTTACTGGCCGATCAGCTGGTGAAAACATGGGTTAAAACGCACATGTACCTCGGTCAGGAGTTCCATATTATTGGCAAATGGTGTATTATCCATTTTACCGAAAATAATGGGATGGCCTTTGGGATGGAGTTTGGTGGTGAATTTGGCAAATTAGCCTTATCACTTTTCCGTATTGCTGCTGTTGCAGGAATTGGTTATGGCTTACATTATCTGATTAAGCATAAATATCACCGCGGTTTAATTCTAAATGTTGCACTGATTTTTTCTGGCGCACTAGGAAATATTATCGATTCTGTATTTTACGGAAAGATTTATGGTTACGAAAGCTGGTTTCACGGTCGTGTAGTAGACATGTTCTACTTCCCGATTGCAGAAGGCCACTTCCCTACCTGGGTACCGATTTGGGGAGGCGAAGAGTTTGTTTTCTTCAGACCCGTTTTTAACCTTGCTGACGCAGCCATTTCAGTTGGTGTGATACTGATCCTCATCTTCCAGAAAAACTACTTTAAAGAAGATGTAAAAGACGATGTGAGCATCAACAGTGAGATTGTAGAGGATTAATTTTGCGTTTCGTCCTGCTGAACTTGATTCAGCATCTTAAGCGCTTGAATATACAAAGCCCATTTCTTAATTGAGATGGGCTTTTTTTTTAGAATCGTTATTGCGAGTAGGCTTTTTCAGCCGACGAAGCAATCTTTATTGCAAGATCCGAAAGTACGAAAGATTGCTTCGTCGTTCCTTCTCGCAATGACGGTAATAATAGTTTTTGAAAAGCAATTCCAGCATCAATATTTAAGCTGCTTCCCGCTATCCTTTCTGCCAATGCAGCTTGTGCTTTGCTTCAGTTTCTTCAGAAAAAATTAGGGCAGAATTAAAACGCATTGGCATTCATACTATCGGGTTTAGTAACTTTGGGCACAGCAAGAAACAAAGGTTAAAAACCCATTGCAAATATAAATGATCAACTTCCTCGATATATCTTATCTCCAATCTGGCAATGAAAAACAAGTAAAAGCTTATCATGCTTTAACAGATAATCGGGTTCTAGAAAAGCTTATCCCTTACCATCCAATACTTGTGGGTACCATTCCAATCAATATCGATATCGAAAACAGCGATTTGGATATTATCTGCGAAGTTTCTGATAAAAATGAATTTATCGACAAATTAAATGAACTGTTTGGATCTGAAAAAGACTTCACCATTCATGAAAGCCCTAAATTCGACGCGATTAAAGCGAATTTTATCATTGATGGTTTCGAAATAGAAATATTCGGACAAAATACGCCTACCACACAACAAAACGCTTATCGGCATATGCTCATTGAACACAAATTACTCTTAGCCGAGGGCAAAAAATTTAGGCAGGACATCATTGATCTCAAAAACCAAGGTTATAAAACGGAGCCAGCATTTGCTAAATTACTGGAGCTTGAGGGAAATCCATACGAAGAATTACTGAAATTAGAATCTTAGCGGGGCGCTAAGACCAGTTCTTGAGTTGGAGCATCGCTGTCATTCTGAACGCAGTGAAGAATCTTAATCAAAGAAATACAAAAGTTCAAACCACTCAATAAAGATCCTTCATTTCATTCAGGATGACAACCATTTACACTATTTTCCCTATACTTTATTCCGGCTATTATTATTTCATCATTTTTTAAAATATATTTGGAATACAAAAACCAAATATATCATGAAACTTTACTATGCCTTTTTACTACTAGTTATTATTAGCAGCTCATCATTTGCTCAAAAAAGCCTTTTTAACGGAAAAAATCTAAACGGTTGGCATGTAGATGTACCTCCAATGGATAAAAAGCCTGACACTATTAATCCATTTATTGTACGCAATGGTATCTTGGTAAGTCTGGGTACACCAGGGGGCCACTTGATTACCGATAAAATTTATAAAAATTACCAGTTAACGGTACAATATCGCTTTGCTGGCAAACCAGGCAATTGTGGCGTTTTAGTTCATGCATCAACACCAAGGGCACTGTATGGTATGTTTCCAAAATCGCTGGAAGTGCAGATGCAACATAAAGATGCTGGCGATTTCTGGTGTATCGAAGAAGATATTACAGTACCAGATATGGTTACCAGACGTGGGCCTCAAGAAAACTGGGGTGTAAATGGGAATAAACTCCGCCGGATTAAAAATTTAACAGACGACAGTGAAAAACCTCTTGGCGAATGGAATACCATGGTTATTCAATGTTTGAATAACGAAGTTAAAGTTTGGGTAAATGGCACAATGGTAAACTATGGTACAAATTGCACTGCAAGTAGCGGGCAAATTGCTTTACAAGCAGAAGGTAGTGAAGTAGAATTTAAACAATTGGATTTAAAACCAATTAAAGCGTTATCTAAATAGCTTTATCTCTATTAATTTTATTACTTAGGCCAACGTAATCGGCATTGGGAGTGGAGTGATCGAAGTTGAGAACCACGAAGTGTTCAGCGAAACTAAATCTGGATGGGTAGATCTCTCCATTCCACTACGTTCCAGTCGAGATGACGGTACTTGCATATAAATCTCAATCTTTAGCCGTGATTTATTAACGTAACTTTTAAAGAAGGTGACACGCCCCTCGTTAGCCTCG
>NZ_JBFTRT010000443.1:0-4389 GCF_056399685.1 Pedobacter sp. 01N416 | reverse complement strand
GATTTTGAATGAGTGAATTATGGAATGATTGAATATTAAATGAGGGAATGTTTTTTAATTCGTCTTAGCTTCATTCAATCATTCTCTAACGCTATCAGTCAATCATTTTATCCATTAAGTATTTTAACCTCAAGTTTGTTTTTAAAATAATCTTTAAGCTGTTTACCATCACCATGTAAAGTCCATACTTGTTTTGGTTTAACTTTTTCTATGGTTTCTAAAATTGCATCCCAATCAGCGTGGTCAGAAATATAAAGTGAAATTCCGTTTTGTTGTTGCAGGTTCTTCCATCCAGAGGCAAAGGCGCGTACTACATTAATCGCCTTATGGTAACTGTGAAAAACCATTGGCGGCACAATATAAACCTGATGCTCTTGATTATTTTTCATCACCTTTCTATCGTACATTTTGTAATGCCCTACTTTCATTCCGTAATCTTCGTAGATTTTAACAAAGGGCATAATACTATGGTGAACCATAATATTCTTCGTGGGGCAATGCGCGTTGAGCAGTTGGATAATCCGCTGGCTTTTACCCAATGCATAAGAACCAAGCATGATATTCGCATTGGTTTCGTTTAGCTTTTTAATTTCATCTATTGGTGAAGGGTGTTTAGTTTCTGGATTAGCAAAGGTGCTTTCCGTAATCAACACATCTGCTTCAGCAAATTCGAAAGGCTCACAGGTATTATCAGGCTCAATCTTATAATCGCCAGTATAGAGGTATTTTACCCCCTTATACTCCATTAAAACCTGTGCAGAGCCCAAAATATGGCCCGCAGAATAGAAAGTAATGGTAACGTCTTTTATTTTGAAGGGTTCGTGATAATTTTTGGTAAAAAAATCGACCGCGGCAAATTTGCGGTAACGGTGTTTCATAAAAGTTGCGGTAGCAGCAATACAGTATACATTTTGGCTTCCTCCAATAGCATGATCGCCGTGTGCATGTGAAACTACCGCTTCTTTAACTGGCTGTTGTGGATCGAGATAAAAATCGCCGTAAACACAGTATAAACCCGTTGGGGTAATGGTAATAAAATCTTCTAAAATCATTTATCAAGATTTAAGGATAAGGTAGGGTTTTGGAAGTATAAAGACATAGTTATAATTAAAAGGATATCGAATTAAAGTTACATATATTGGGTCGCGGCTTGGCGATGTTATAGGTAACCTTTCTTTTTGTTTTTATATGTCACACAGTACTGTAACGGGATATTTTTTGTACTGAAATATTTTTATGTGATTTTCTAAGTCGCCAAAAATTGTCTCGAACCTTTCAAAGTTCTCTTCATAACCAAAAGAACCCGTTTCTTTTAGTCCTTCGATTATTTTCAAGGTTCCAATTTTTTCAAATCTGTCTTTAAAATTGATGAAGTCTTTGTGATTAACCGCAAGTTTGATAACACCAAAAAAGAAATTGCAATTTTTACCAGTTAATTGCCAAATTCTCTCTATTCCTGGTTGACGCTCTTTTGTTGTTTGTTGGTCATATCCACTACCAATTACTCTACCTAAAATTTCTTTGTCAATCAATTTTTCAACTGTAGGTTTTATACTTGAATTGTAGGTTGTCGGAACTAAAATATAATTACATTGCCCTCGGTATTGGTCTATTGATGTACAAACAACAGCTCGATAATTTCCATCTTTAAGTTGAAAAGTCAACAAGTCATCTGGCTGAAAATAAAAGCTAGTAATTTTTCTGTACTTCTTCCTCGGTCTTACTTTTGTGTTTGTCTGACTGATTTTCTTCCAAAATCTATCGAGTTCCTTTTGTCTTGCTTTGCCTTCTTTTTTGCCATTTTCTTTCCATTCTTTTACGCAAGCTCCTTTGTCAATAATTAATTTAACATAATCTAATTTATCCTTTTTCATTTGGCCTATTTCCCAAAGAGCCAAGGCACAAGATGTAACATAGATTTCATTGTCGAAGTCGTCGAAGTATTCAGCTTGAATTAGTGGAAATTCCTTTTTTATAATGTCGAGGTCCGCTCCGCTGTCATACAAATCCATAATTCCCCAATATGTATCGTGAGCTGTGTCTCCGTCAATTATTTTAACGCCGTCTGTTGCCATTAGTCTCTGTCTTTAAGGTTTTCCATAACTATTTTCTGCAACCAATAAAAATTCTTGGTGCAAAGCTAAAACCTGTTCAATTATAGATTGTTGCTCATCATTTATGATAAAATGATCGGCCATTTTTGTCTTTTCTTCGTCGCTTAACTGTTTATCCATACGTGCCTTCACTTGCGTTTCAGTAACACCATCGCGTTGCATTAAACGCTTTAATTTAACTTCGTAAGGGGCGGTAACCAAAATTGTAGTATCGCACAATTTATAAGAGCCGCTTTCGAACAGTATTGCTGCTTCTTTTAAAGTATAAGGAACTGTTGAAGGAATGGTTTCTTCCCAGGCATCAAATGCCCTAAAAACTGCCGGATGAACCAATGCATTTAATTTTGCAAGCGCTTCCTCGTTATTAAAAACAATGCCAGCGATATGCTTGTTATTTAGGCTTCCATCTTCGAAATAACTTTCTTTCCCGAAAGTAGATTTAATTCCCTCCACCAACAAAACATCTTTGCACATGATTTCTTTAGCAACAGTATCGGCGTAAAACACAGGGATCCCCAACACTTCGAAAACCTTACAAACCGTTGTTTTACCACTGCCTATCCCGCCTGTTATACCTACTTTATACATTATTTTTCTACAATAAAATCTATTTTGGAAGGCATTACGCTTACCAGTTTACAATAATCAGGAAACTCGGTTATCCTCACTGTAAACTGACGATGCTTTAAAATTTGCCATTCGTCTACATCAATGGTAGCGGTAATAAAACTTTCGTCAACCTGATCGTAATTACTTAACGCGACTAAGAAGGTAACTTTAACTTTTTTAGGATATAGTTTAAGATTGTTATAATTCCTATTGTTTGTAATTTTTAACGGTACTTCGATAGTCTTCTCCGTAAACTCATCAACAGGTAATCTAACCTCTACAGACGAAGGATAAATGCTTACATTTTTATGGATACTGTGCTGTAAGGCAATCCTGGTCGTGCTACTGCTTTGTATTTTATCCTGCTTAAGTGTATCTGTAGGCCAGAACTTTATTTTGGCTAGCTCCTCTACAGGGCCCGCCACTTTAACATATTTCGGGTTAAGAATAACCTCACTAGAAATGCCATATTGCTTTTCAAAGCTCAGTTTATCGATCAGTTTTACAGGAACTTTTTTCACTACACGTTTGGTGAAATCGAAATACAGGGTATCGGGTTTAACAGAAATTACCTTTTGTGTACTTTCTAACTGTCTGTTGATATTGAAAAGCTGATCGGAAAAAACAATAAAATCTTTGGTATTGAGCTGACTTAAATTAACAGAAACAGAGGGTGGACTGATCCTTAAACGGGCAAACAGCAATTGCCAGCCAGTGCCTTCTACCTGTAAATCTATCGTATCAGACTGTAAGGGATAAAATGCTCTTTTGGTAGGTGTGTTTTTAAAAACCAAAACGGTTTTTGCTACATAAATATATTTGTTGTTTAATGCCATAAAAAGCCATGCAGTTATGGCCAGCAGCAAGCAGGCCAATAAGCTAAACACACGTCTTTTTTCAATCTTCGTTAACCTAATGAAGGGCATAATAATAAATTAAATATTAGCTGTAAGCTGGAAAAATATTATCCAAAATGCATTTAATCAAATGTAGTAAAACAAAAACAGTCCCGAAAATTTTCGGGACTGCGCTTAAATTTTATTAATTTATTAGGCTTTAGGCGCTACAACTGCTTTGGTTGCATCTAAAGAAACTGCTGATTTATCGAAACGGATCTTTACACCGCCTTCAACCTCGATTAAAAAAGTTGTTTCATTCATATCGGCAATACGACCGTGAATACCTGCGGTAGTTACGATTTTATCCCCTTTTTTCAATTCTGCAACCAATTTTTTATGGTCTTTAGCTTTTTTAACTTGCGGACGGATCATGAAAAAGTAGAAAACTACCATGATTAGTACCATTGGTACGATTGTAGTTAGCGTGTTACTACCACCTGCTGCTGCCTGTAATATTACTGTTGATGTCATTTCTTATTTATTTGTGTTTTTTGTGAATAGTTGGTTATTTATGTGCAATTGCCATAAACAATCGAACCAATTTATTTTTTAGCAAGTACCTCTCCTACCAAATGAACAGTGCTTACCGTTGGATTTGCATTTGACGTTACGGTTACTACCTTATCTTGCATGCCCATTTTACCTTCGCTATTAAAAACTACGCTAATTACCCCTTCCTTACCAGGCAAAATAGGCTCACCAGGTACCTGAGGAACGGTACAACCACAAGTTGCTGTCGCATTTGAAACAATCAGTGGACTTTTACC
>NZ_JBFTRT010000442.1:0-6310 GCF_056399685.1 Pedobacter sp. 01N416 | reverse complement strand
GGTTATGCCTGCATTGCCACCTATACCTATAATATTTGCACCAGCTTGTACGGTTAAATCTTCGCCGGCATAAACAGCATCTACCTGAGGAACTCCAGAATCGTTTGCCTGACCTGAAGCACCAAGACTAACCCATGGTTTATATATTGCTGTACCGGCCGCTGTACGCATTTGACGGATGTGAGAAGCATGACGTGCCTCCACCGAGTGGATCTGTAAAGCAGTTTGCAGTACTCCCGGACTTACCAATAAGTTTCCTGCCTGGCCTTTGTATGCTCTAACTCCTGTATCTTCGAAACCTTGTGCTACTGCTAAAAAAGTACCATAATCAGAATATACAGTAGAAAACGTTCCACCTGCTCTAAAATCGGTATCCGCATAGGCAATTGGTGCACGGGCAGAACTTCCCAAAGCACCTACCAATAAATCAACGTGTGCTTTTTCGTGATCACGAATGGTAGTAATGGCGGCTTGACTGGCTGCATTAGGAAAATTAAAAGTAACATCAGTTACTGCCGATCCAGGAGTTTTGCCTACAATACAGTGATTATAAAAATGGTATTCCAAATACTCTAGCGATAATGCAAAGTTCAATACATCAACAACCGCAGCAGGTAAAGCTGTTTGTCCATATGCTTTTTGAAACATTGAACCTAGGGCTAGCGGCATAGCAGCCAAAGAGATTTTTTTGCCCATGTTGAAAAAGCTTTTCATTGCAGCTCTTCTCGGATTTAATCTCTCATAGATTTCACCGTCAACTTTTTCAATTTCTTCTAATATATTTACAATATTCATGATTTTCTGATTTTAAAAATTAAAGATTGATAACATTAATTTTGGTTTTGATATATTTTCCAGCAATGGCTAACACCTTATCTGGCGTTAAAGCTGCATCTAAACCAGCTGAGTTATTGGCACCCAATGGAGCAAGGCTATTTAAATCAGCAAACGACCCGTTTGAGATTAAATCACGAACATAGGCTGCATGACGAGCCTCAACCGAAACAATCTTACCTGCTAACAATAAATAAGTACCATTTTTAATTCTTGGTCCGGCACCATTGTATGCTGCCACGCCCAAATCTTCGAAAGCCATTGCCGTACCTAAAACACTGGCAGAACTGGTAAAATCAATTGATGAAAAATCTACCTCCAAACTTCCTATTGCAGCGGTACTTAAAGCAGCTTTAAAAAACTCCCTGTGTGCAATCTCATGGAACTGGATATCCTGAAAATATGCTTTTTGAGCAGCTGTGAAACTTGCAGGAGGTGCTGAAGCAACTTTTATATAAAATGCGGCCTCTAATTGCTCTAAAGCATATGCATAATTTAATACGCCGAAATCATCTTTAAAATCTAAGGTTGCGCCTCCCATAATAGGATTCTCGTAACCACGATCTTTTTTACAACCGGCCGCAACCAAGGCGATGCCAGCAGCGCCTGCACCTGCATACTGAAGAAAAGATCTTCTGCCTACAGTTTTGTCAAATAAACTTTTTTCCTGAAGTTCATTTTTTGTTTCTAGTTCATTGTGTTTCATAGTAATCTATGTTTAGTGGTTTTGAATTCGTTTGATGATACATACGTGACAATCAGAACACTGGTTTTTTTGATTTGCATTTTTTTTTGTAAGCGCATTTTAATACATTCACCAACCTATAGTTATGACAACATTAAAAGCCATTATTGTTGATGATGAGGAGTTTGCCCGATCATCATTGTTTTTTTTACTGCAACAGAACTGTCCACAGGTAGAAATTACCGGTATTGCAAGATCTGTAGCGGAGGCGAAAGATATTCTGGCACACCATCCTATTGATTTAATCTTTCTGGATATAGCAATGCCCGGAGGGAATGGTTTCGAATTAATTCCTGATGCTCAAAAACATAATGCAGCAGTTATATTTACTACCGTCCCTATGGCCAAGGTTTTAAAATGATTGATATCGATGATATCATTTATATCGAAGCCGATAGCAATTACTCTATTGTACACTTAAATAACCATGATAAAATAACGGTTTCGAAAGTTTTACGGGAATTTGAAGAGCTTTTACCGGGCGACCAATTTGTACGGATCCATAAGTCGAGCATCATCAACCTTAACCATTTAAAAGAGTATAATTCTAAAAACGGACTTCAGGTTTTCTTAAAAAATGGAGAAAGTATTAATATTTCGCGAAGAAGAGCAAGCGATTTTTTTGAAAAAATAAAATTATTTACAAAAGCGAACAGTGATCATTAAACTAGGCAAAAAAGTGCTTTTATTTACTGAAAAAGCAATACTGAAGTTAAGCTTCAGCCGCTCTTTTATTGCTTTTTTATTCGGGCTTATTATATTTATCGCTCCAAAAACGCTGCTTGCTCAAACCACTTACCTCCCCCATTATAATACTAAAAATGGGCTGGCCAGCAACAACTGTTATTACATTTTACAGGATAAAAAAGGCTTTATCTGGATTGCAACGGATAACGGATTGAGCCGTTTTGATGGTACAAATTTCCAGAATTTTACGATTGAAGACGGACTTCCCGATACCCAGATCCTCCAGATGAAAGAGGATAAAGATGGCCGCTTGTGGTTTTTTGCCTTAAACGGCCAGCTTAGCTACTTAAAAGAAGGGAAGTTTTACAACCAGGATAATGACGAACTGCTTAAAAAGCTAAACTTTAATACGGTAATTGTTTCCTTTTTAGTAGATAAACTGGGGCGGATTTGGCTCGGAACCAATGCCAACCTGATTGTTTGCTGGGACGGAAAAACGATTAAAAAGTACATTTCGCCTAATCCAAATGACAAATTTATCAATGCCTTTATACACGAAGATGAGCAAGGTAATATATTCGCCTATAGCGATTTAAGTGTACAGAAATTTAATGGAAAAACTTTTTCCATGGTCCGTTCAAAAGTGCAGCCCCTCTCGTACATGACTGCTGTCAATTCTACCCACAGATCTTTATTTTATCTAGATGCTGGCGGCTTAAAACAATATAGACATGGAACTATCAACGATCTCATATCTATTCCTCAGAATCTCATCAAGAACATGTCGGGTTATTTTTATTACGACATTGCCAGTAAAGAAGTTTGGCTATCGAATGCCAATGGTGCCTTTGCTTTGGATAAAAGCGGAAAAACTGTTCAATATCTACAGGATATCTCTGTCAATCAAATCATTAAAGATAGTAACCAAAACATGTGGTTTGCCACCAATCAGGGTATTTATATGCTTCCTAATGCAAATAACCGTTTATCCATCATTGATGCCGAATCGGGCCTGAGTAGTAACGTAATTAAAAGCATTACCAAAGATGGAAAAAACCGCCTCTGGCTGGGTACCGATGATGCCGTAATCGACGTATTAACCATCAACAATTACCAGGTAAATGAAATTGGTTTAGACGATTTCAAGAAATACAAAACCATTAAACAGGTTACTTTCGATCCAAAAGATCAATCTATATATTTTGCATCCGATTATGGAATGGGTGTTTTTAAAAATATCTACAATGGCAATAGCGAAGTAAAATATTTAAAAGAATCGAACAACTCTATGTTCGTGATCAAACATTTTAGTATCGGCAAGAATAACGACCACCTGGCTCTGGCTCTTTCATCGGGTGTTGTTTTTTTATCGGACAGAAGAAACAAATTTGAGTTTAACGCTGCGAAATACCGCGAAAAGGAAGATTTTTTTAAAGACAGGTCTTATCACGTTTTTTACGACAGCGAAGGGAATTTGTGGTTTTCGAATATTAACGGGCTGTCTCAATTTTCGAAAGGGAAATTAATTAAACATTACGAAAATCATCCTCTACTTACCAAAAGGATAAATGATATTCAGCAGCTTGCAGACGGCACTTTGATTTTGGCAACAGATGGTTATGGTTTAATTTTCTATAAGAACAGGCAAATTACCCGACAGATTACCCAAAAAGATGGCCTAACCAATAATATCTGCACCAAAATATTTGTAAAAAATAACGAAATATGGGTGTTAACAAACAAAGGTGTAAACAAAATAGCCGATTATCCCAATCAATTCACCGTGACCAATTTCGACTATGGTAAGGACCTTTTGAGTGATGATATCAACAGCTTGTTTATTGATGATAGTACGGCCTATTTTGCAACAAACAAAGGCCTGATCCTATTTAAGTACAACAATAAAAACATAGTTAAGAATCTTCCTAAGGTTTACGTTACTTCTATTATTAAGGATAATGAGCGTTTGCCGGTTGATCAAGGTAATTTTACTTTCGAAACCGGTAACAATACGATTCTATTTACCTTTAGTGCAGTCGATTTTACCACGAGTGACATCACTTATCGTTACCGTTTAAATGAAAATTCAGCTTGGGTAGAAACCCGCACGAGGCGGTTAGATTTTTCTTCACTACAATCAGGTGATTACATATTTGAGGTAAGTGCCAAAAGCCAAAATGGTAATTGGGGCGAATCGGCAAAAATAGCTTTTACCATTAAAAGGCATTTTTGGCAAAGCTTATGGTTCTTATCTATTTTGATCCTGCTGGTAGCCTATATTTTTTATAAAGTGGCAGTTTATATTACCCGTAAGCAAAAAGATAAAGAGCAAGAGCAATTGTTGTTAAAAAACAAAGTTCTGATGCTCGAGCAACAAGCCCTACAGGCGATGATGAATCCACATTTTGTTTTCAACGTAATGAATTCGATCCAGCATTATATCAATACGCAAAATACGGCTTCAGCAAATAAGGTTTTAACGGGTTTTGCCAGATTGATCAGAAAGAACCTGGAGATCTGTACCAAAAGTTACATCTCTTTAGAGGAAGAACTAGAATACTTAAATCTTTATTTGAAATTAGAGAAGAACCGTTTCGGCGATAAATTAAAATACATTTTTAATATTGATGAAGAAATTGATAAAGAAGAAACCTTTATCCCATCTATGTTGTTGCAACCTTACGTAGAAAATGCAATATGGCATGGCATTATGCCAAAAGAAACAGGTGGTGAAATCCTGATCAATATTAAACTGAAAGATGAATTCTATCTCAACATCGAAATTATTGACGATGGGATTGGAATTGACAACTCTTTAAAGGATAAAAAGGAAACACACATTAGTAAAGGAATGCAGTTAACCAAAGAAAGATTGCACCTTTTAGGTCAGATTGGAGCAAAACCTATACACTTAAACGTTAGCCAGAATACCACAAATGGTACAACAGTATCGATTTCTATACCGTTAAAATAGAAAATTTACCGTTTACTCAATTATTAATACCACTCACTAAATAGAATCTTGATCGAACCCTCTTTAGCCTTAAACTTGTGTTAGAAATAAACGATAGTGTTTATCAAAGACGTTCTTATAGAATTGATATAGATATTTAATAACCTAACCTAAAACTATATCTTAATTCAGGTTTCATTTGTGTGTTGAAAGCGGTCTTGTTTTTAAAAGCGAGACCGCTTTTTTTATGCCCAAAAATTCTATTTTTGTATATGCCCAATAACAACATCACCAGGCACATCGAAGCCCTCGTATTTTCTTCCAGCCAAAGCATAGGTACGCAAGAAATTATACTTGCCTTAAATGTCGTTTTCAATGAAGAATTTACCGAAACACAGGTGTTCGAAAGCATAGAGCAGATTAAAGAAAAATATAGCCATGATGATTTTGCCATCGAATTGGTATTCTTAAACAATGGTTACCAGTTTCTCACCAAAAAAGATTACCATGAAACGGTTAATCAACTTCAGTTACACCGCTCGAAGAAAAAATTAAGTCAGGCCGCGATGGAAACACTTGCCATTATTGCCTACCGCCAACCGATAACCAAATTGGAAATTGAACAGATCAGGGGTGTAAATTCAGATTATTCGGTGCAACGCCTGCTGGAAAAAGAGCTGATCAGTATCGATGGAAAAGCAGAAACGCCCGGTAGGCCTATCCTATATAGCACCAGCACATTATTTATGGATTATTTTGGTTTAAATAACCTAAACCAGCTTCCTCAGTTAAAAGACATCGTAAAAGAGGAAAATACTGTTGGAGAAAATGTGGAATAAATAAATTAATTTCTTTGCTTCCAGATTGTTATTAAAAAAAGTTTTTTTGTATTTTTAAACTATAAAAGCAATTTTTATTTTTGTGTTATGAAAGCGCCAAAGAAACTCCCAACTAAGCCGACTACCAAGAAACAGGTAGACGAAGACGATGATCTTGAAGATGACGATATTCAAACAACGAAAAAGAAGCCTCAAGATGATGACGATGATGATTTTGATATGCCATTAGATGATCTTGACAACTTCGATAAC
>NZ_JBFTRT010000441.1:0-4411 GCF_056399685.1 Pedobacter sp. 01N416 | reverse complement strand
GCCTTTAACTGTATTCCGCTGTAGTGAATGAGATAACTAATAAAATAATTAACTGTCGTATCCATAAGCTATATTCAGTTTTACCAGAAAGCCTGACTTGGCCTAGGATGACAATTATCATTAATTGTTCGAATGTTTCTACATATGTATCAAATTGTTAAACAAAAGAACAAAAACGAGTAGACTAGGTGGAGCAAAATCTTCTCTTTAAAGAGGAAAATCTTCCTTTTCTTTATAAGAAGGGTGAGGTAGGATTTAATAGAAAATTCTATTTAAAACACGAGTTAGAGAGGTTAAAAGACGAGCAATTATCCGACTAAATCTTAGTCAGGTTGCTGCATAAGGGCGTTTGATCTACTGACACTCGACTAGATGTTTATGCTCAGTTTCAAGCTGTATGCTGTTAGTACTTTTCCAAACAATTTAAATGCCTATCTGAATTTTAATTAAATTATATTTTTTAATGTAAAGAAAAAGTGACATTTTTATTAGAAGTTTATATATTTTTGTTACAAATATTGACCCATCCCGGGGAGCGCAATCCAGATGTTCAAAATTAACGAGACCAAACATTTTTTTTACGTATTACTGTTATGCTTTTTAGCTGAATATAGTCATGCACAGACACCTTATACTTTTAACCACCTAACCATCGAAGATGGACTTTCCCAGAATTCAGTATTGGCAATTATCAAAGATCCACAGGGCTTTATGTGGTTTGGGACTACATACGGACTAAACAGATATGATGGACAGAATATAAGGCTCTTCAAAAATAATGCCTTACTTAAGAAAAATATCGTCTCGAATAACTATATAACCACTTTGGCAGTGGACGATAATAAGGTAATGTGGGTTGGATCTTTGAGCAGTTTGGATAAGTACGATCCTAAGAACGAAACGTTCGTTCATGTTCTTTCAGATGTGAACCGAGCGAATTACCTTTATAAAGATCGTAACGGCACGCTCTGGTTAGGAACTGATAATGGATTATTATATTCGACCGACAAATTTCACAATAGATTCAAAACATTTGAGCTTCCGATAAAAGGGCCATATCAGGTCATGACAATCTTTCAGGATCACTTCGGTCACATTTGGATAGGTACAAACCGTGGTCTGGTACGACTTGAAAATTTAAATGGACGATACCGCTATGACCTTTTTATTCACTCTGCTGATCCCAGTAGTGTTAGCAGCAACGTAATAACCGCAATAGCTGAGGATAAAAAAAATAGATTATGGATAGGTACCAAACATAACGGTCTTAATCTCTACAATAGGCAGGGAAATTCTTTTAAGCACTATTCCCGATCCGAAAATAGCCTAAATACACCTGGAATTGATGATATCCGTAAAATGACGGTGGACAAAAAAGGACAATTGTGGATCGGTACACAAGAAGGGATATCTTTGCTCGATACGGAAAGGATGAGGTTTGAAACCTATCTGCACGATTCTTCCAATCCGCTAAGCCTGGGTGAAAATTCGGTATTCGATGTTTACGAAGATAATTGCGGCTCAATCTGGATAGGTACTTACTTTGGTGGCGTAGATGTAGCTCATACCATCACAACCCCGTTTCAGGTATATCAGAATGATAAATATAGAAGCAGCATCAATAATAATGTAATCAGTGCGATTGCTGGAGATAAGCTTAACAATCTATGGGTAGGCACAAATGACGGACTAAATTATTTGAATAAAAAAACAGGCCGCGTTTCTATATTTAAGCATATTGACAAGTCTCCAAATAGTATATCTTCTAATGGAATCAAGAGAATTCTGGTGGATAGATTACAAAGAGTATGGGTGGGCAATTATCAGGGGGGCTTGAACCTCTTCAGGCCAGCAACAAATGATTTTATCCATTATCGCCATCTGGATGGTGATCCGATGTCATTGAGCCATGATAATGTGAACTGTGTAATTGAGGATAATAAAGGACAGCTTTGGATAGGAACCTCTATGGGCTTGAATCTATTTGATCCCAGGTCAAATAAATTTAAACTTGTTTGTACTAAGGAGATCAAGAAAAAAGAACTGATCACGGCATTGTTTGAAGATTCAAAACACAATATATGGATCGGTTCAGACGACAATGTACACTTATGGAACAGTGTTTCCAACAGTTTTAAATCATTCATTTGGGGAAAAGGCCTCGGGCTTGTTAATAGCTCAGTTAATTGTTTTTATGAAGATAAAACAGGTGCAATCTGGATCGGAACAGATCATAGCGGACTGAGTGTTTATAATCCCGCAAAAAAAGATTTTAGGACGTTTTCCGAAAAAGATGGATTACCTGCAAGTAATGTATTGTCAATATTTGAAGATAATTATGGCTTTTTATGGCTGAGTACAGAGCGCGGATTGGTTAAATTTGACAAGCTGCATTGGACTTTTAGGGTATATAATACAAATGACGAACTCCCTGGGAATGTTTTTAATATCGGATCTGGTTTTAAGGACTCGGCTGGGCAGCTGTTTTTTGGCGGGTATAAGGGACTGATCGGTTTTTATCCGGAACGGATTAGTATGAATAGCTTTAAACCCCATCTTATCTTCACCTCATTAAAAGTTTTGGACAAGCCTATTCAGATAAAAGGACCGGATAGTTTGTTAAAAAAGGCAATTGATCTGACAGATGAAATAACGCTGTCAGCTGATCAAAATATATTTGCAATTGGATTTGCAGCTTTAAACTATATTAAACCGACAAAAAACCGGTATAAATATAAACTGGAAGGATTTGATAAAAACTGGAAAGAGGTTGGAACGCCATCTGCATCCTATACGAATCTCCGCCCTGGAAAGTATACTTTTTTGGTTAACGGCTCAAATAATGATGGACTATGGAGCTCAAAACCAGCTAAAATGACCATTAATATCCTGCCACCTTTATGGAAAACCTGGTGGGCTTATATGATTTACGGATTAACGTTCTTTTCCGGTTCTTATTATATATATCGATTTTTTAAGAACAGAGAGAAACTTGAACGTGATCTTTTCCTGAAACATCTGGAAGCAGAACAACAACAGTCCTTATATCAGATGAAACTTGACTTTTTTACGAATGTTTCACATGAGATCCGGACGCCTTTGACGCTTATCATCGGTCCGATTGAAAAGCTCATCGATCTTACCCGTGAAAATGAGGTGATCAATAAATCTTTACAGATCGTTAAGCATAATACAGATAGATTGTTCAGATTAGTTACCGAACTTTTGGACTTCAGAAAAGTGGAATCTGATAAGCAGCCCCTTTATTTTTTTGAGCAGAATATCGTAAAATTTGCGGGTGATATTTTTCAGTCTTTCCAAAATCTTGCCGAAAAAAAATGCATAAATTACGCTTTCAAATCCAGTGAAGAGGAGATTTTGGCATATTTCGATAAGGATCAGCTTGAAAAGGTATTTTTTAATTTACTATCAAACGCATTCAAATTTTCAGATGAAGGTGACACCATTCACTTTCTAATTCAAAAGAACTTACCGTGCAACCAGATTGAGGTTATAGTTTCCAATGACGGAGAGGGTATTAATCAGGAAAATCTGGATAAGATATTCGATAATTTTTATCAGGTTAACGAACCTGGGCGTTATACAATAGGGACGGGTATTGGGCTTGCACTTTCGAAAAGTATCGTTGAGCGCCACCATGGGCATATCGATACTGAGTCTATAGCTATAGAGAACGGTCGCTTTAGAACCTCATTTAAGGTAAAACTTCCCTTAGGCAGCGCTCATTTAACCAATGAGCTTTTGTTGGATAAAAATATAAGCAACAGGACGGCACAGGATCCTTCTTATCTATCCCTTCCTGTCATCGAAATGTCGGATAATTATCTGAGCGGAGCTGTACCGGTTGATAAAACCCATACTGTTCTAATCGTAGAAGATAATGAAGAGCTAAGGGACTTTATCCAGGGATTACTTGATAAGAAATATTTTACAGTAGCTTGTCACAATGGTGCAGAAGGCTGGGAAGCAGCAGTTCGGATCATTCCGGATCTGATTATCAGTGATGTAATGATGCCTGTTATGGATGGTCTTGAATTCTGTAGGAAATTGAAGACCGATAACAGGACTTCACATATCCCGGTTATTCTGCTAACTGCCCGCGCCGCCAATATCCACCAGGTAGGTGGCCTTCAGAATGGCGCTGATGCCTATATCACAAAGCCTTTCAGCGATCAGGTCTTACAGCTCAATATACAAAATATGCTGGCGCTGAGAGCGGCTCTTCAGGCTAAGCTTAGCAAGCAGCTCTTTTTAGGACCGGTAAGCAACCCTTCATCGAGAGATGAAGAATTGTTGGGTAAGATTATAGCTGCTGTTGAGAAAAATCTGGATAATCCAGAGTTTGATCTGACGCAGCTGACCTTAGAGATCGGAATGAGCAAATCTGTCC
>NZ_JBFTRT010000440.1:0-9826 GCF_056399685.1 Pedobacter sp. 01N416 | reverse complement strand
ACATTAATGTAAGCACGTTCTACATTTTGAGTTAATGTTGTTTTGGCATCTAAAAGCGATAAGCGGGCCTGCTCAATGCCAATATTAGCCTTGGCAACATTTGTTTTGGTTACTTTTCTATCAAAAATCGGAATTGAAAGCGTTAAACCTAAGTTTTGGTAAAAACTATTATTAAGCTGATAGCCGTAGCCGCCGATATTATTATTGTTATAACCTGTATTTAGCGATCCACCTAAACTCAGCGTTGGACGTAAGGTAGATTTTGCTTTGGCCAGTTCGGTGGTTTGAAGCTGTATATTTAATTCTCCACTTTTAATTTCCGGACGGGTACGCAATGCCTGATCTTGTGCCGAAGCTAAATTATCCAATGCGGGGGCTACTACAACCGTATCGGTTGTACTTACTTCAAAAGGAGTAGCTGTAGGCAATTGTAACAGTTGCTTTAAGGTTAAAATATTTTGCTGTAAAGTATTTTGTGCAGTAATCAGAGTATATTTATCATTGGCGTAAGTAGCCTGTAACTGCAACAAATCTTTTTTGGCAATGGTTCCAAACTTATATTGTTGTTCTGATTGTTTAACCTGAGCCTCGCTGGTGGTTAACAGATCTTTTAAATAGGTGATGTTTTCTCTGGCCAATAAAATATTCAGATAAGCCTGGGTGATGGAGATGGTAATGTCGTTTTTGGCTGCTTCTACCGATAGATTTGCGGTCTGTAAGGTAAGTTCTTTAGCCTTGATGTCATTTTTTAAATAACTTCCATTGTACAGCGTCATATCTGAACTTAAGCCAAAACCACTGGTATTCTGTAAACCCGATTTATAATTGGTAATGGCCTGGGAAACATTTCCGGATAAATCTGGGAGTACCGCTGCTTTTGAAGCGATTAAATTTTGCTCTGCCGTTTGAGAACTCAGCTTTAAGGTATTGATGCTGATGTTTTTTTCTTTGGCATACTCGATAGCAGTTTTTAGATCCCAAACTTGTGGAATATCCTGAGCTTTGATTGCATAAGGCGCTACAAGCAAAATGAGTACGACAATATATTTGATGTATTTGCACATGGCGAATAAATTTTGTGTCTATAGAACTATTGAACACAAAAATATATCCGGTTAAGGCCACGTTTTAACAATTGAGACCAAAGGGGAAAATGCTGAGACGAAAGCTCAAAACTTTGAGATCACTCAAAATTTATGTTTTAATATAAGGTTTAGTCTGTCTGTTTTTTTGGACCATTTAAGGCATCTTATGTTAGTTGGATTTCACATTAAAGACATCGTCATGCTGAATTTATTTTACAAGTAGAAATAGTGTTTTCAATTGTCTTGTAGCTACTACGTGGTCAGCATCTTCCTGCAATAAAGACCCTGAAATAAATTCAGGGTGACGATCGCATATAGAATAATGGTGGATGTTAAACCGTTCGTAATACCGAGCCGGTTTCGTTTACAATTAAGGTATGGTTTACACCACATTTTAAAGCAAAATTATTTCGTTGGTGCCCCACGGGGAAATCAAAAGCAATGGGATAACTGTATTCTTTTACTTTTTCTAAAACGCTATCATAAATGGTTTTGCCGAATTCTTCGCCAACATCATCGGGTTTAACTTTAAAACCACCAACGATTAATCCCTTTAGATTTTTCAGTTTGCCACTGCGTTTTAGGTTCCACAACATTCTATCAATACTATAAAGGTATTCACCCGTATCTTCGATAAAAAGGATTTTACCTTTTGTATCTAAATCCGAATCGCTACCTGCCAAAGTTTCGATAATACTCAGGTTTCCGCCCACTAAAATGCCATCAACTTTTCCTTGTTGGTTATTTACGTTAGGAGGAGCGGTGTAACCCATTTGCTCACCGATTAAAGCATTTTTTACAGATAAAATCGTTTCAATCTGTATAGGTTCAGCTTTACTCCAATCATCAGGAAAACTATTGCACATTTTAGAATGGATAGAGGCAATGCCATAATTTTTGGCCAAATGGCAATGCAAAACGGTAATATCACTAAAGCCGATAATCCATTTGGGCTTTCTTTTAAATGATGAGAAATCTAATTTATCGATTATCCGTACAAAACCATAACCACCGCGGGCACACATAATAGCTTTAATTGTTGGATCATCGAGCATTTGCTGAAAATCAGCTAATCTCTCCTCATCTGTTCCACCATAGGTAAAATCGCGTTTGCCAATAGTATTGCCAACTTTTATGGTAAATCCCCAGCTTTGCATCTGTAAAACTGATGGTTGGATCTGTTCTTGTGTAATATACCCTGCAGGACTTGTAATCCCGATGGTATCACCAGGTTTTAAATAAGGAGGGATCTTAAATGATGAATTTTCGTTTTCAACGGTATTGGCGAGTGTTTTAAAAGCAGGAAGTACAGTTGCAGTCGCAATAAAAGAAGAAAGGAAATGTTTTCTGTTCATCTAAAATATGGATGTGATGTTGATTGGGCTAATATAGGATTTAAAATATTCGCATAAAAGAAAAGGGATTTATATCCATAAATCCCTTTTTTAAACCAAACAAATTAATCTGTAAAAGATTAGTATAATGTGAATTATATAAATAACCCAGAATGAAATAAAAAGTTTTGAGATTTTTTAAAAAAAATAAATCATATTCGACTACGAATTAAATTTTAAATTACCGTATCTGCTAAATAGCCCTGATGGAAAGGGAAATACTTTTGGCTTCGTTATATTGTATTAATGGATGCTTTCCAAAAAGATTAGAGTGCACAGCAGGAGCAGCCCAGTACGATGAGCACTGAAACTGTGCTTCTAAATAATCAAAAAGGTAGGATATTTAATCGAGATCCATCGCTGTACTACCATTGATGTTATTTTGTAATCATTTAAATATAAACGGTTTATGCGATTTTGTATTTCCGCCCAACTAGGCCGTAGCACCATATCCCCGTTCTACTTAAATCCAGTCTAACAAATTTTTCGGGCTGCACTGCCCAAGCCAACCTACTAACTTCGAAAGAAAAATTTTCAGCCGGTGTTTTTTGTTTTTTCATATGCTTTTATGTTTTCAACGGCATTCAAGCTAGCTACGCTGGTCTTTTTGATGCCAAAAAGAAAGAGCCTTTCGGCGGCGGTGAGCTGAGGCAAGAATGAGCCTCTGGGCAAAAAAAGGATACGCGTCATTCATATTGATTTTTATACAATAAATTATCCTTCAGGATGACAGCATCTACGTAAAAGGTAAAGGCTATCCATCGCGGATAGCCTTTGCTAACAACAAAACAAATATAAGATAACCAAATCTTGCCTGATTGAGCAGAATCAGGGTAAAGTGCTATGAGATACACTTTGCGGCCTAGTAATGGATTCGAACCATTGTAGAGAGTTTATGAAACTCCAACCTTCCAATCGGTCAACTGGCCCTGTTTTTATAATTGCTTTAATGCCAAATAATCTCTTAGTTCTAAAATCTGTTCTTTATTTAAGCTATCTTCATCCTTTACAAGCGCTGGCTCATCTGTTGCAGTTTGTAACGGATAAATGAGTTTCGGATATTCATCTATAGCTGGGTATTGAAAATAAATCGACATGATTTTAGCGTTTTAATTGTTCAACATATTTTTTGTTAATGATTAATGTTGAGCAAATATAGAAATAAGTATATAATATCTATGGATTTAGTAGTTTTTATTTTAAGAAATATTACAACTGTTTCATTTTCAGTAAAATAATTTTTAGAAGAGCCGTTGTTTTATTGGAGATACTGCCCTGAACTAAATAAACTGAATAGAAGAAGGCCCGATTTTCTTCAGCTAATAGTGGGTAGTAGAACTAGCGTAGGCATGAACTTGCAACATTCATTTCCAAGCCATTAAATTCAATTTCAGAAAAGCTAATTATTTTAAGGATATTTGCAGTTCAAACATTAAAATAGTAATTGTGTCTTTAGATAAATTAAAACTTAGCAAACCACTTGTAGCGGCCATGACTGATGCAGGATTTTTAACTCCAAAAGAAATCCAAGCCAGAACAATGTCGCGCATTTTAGGTGGACAAGATGTTATAGCGGTGGGACCGGAGGGTTCGGGAAAAACAACAACTTATGTTTTAGCTACTTTAATGAAGTTGAAATACGCTTTTGAGGAAGTACCAAGGGCTTTAATTTTAGTGCCTGATGCAGAACATGTTGACCATGTTCTGGAACAATTTAAATTATTGAACCGCAACAATACCTTCAGGATTTTGGGAATTGATAGCCGTGGTGCTGTTGATACACAGATGAATGAAATAACTGATGGTTGCGATATTATTGTTGCCRTACCGGATCGGGCTCGTGCTTTATATTTAAAACTAGGAAGTAATTCATGAGAAATTAAATCTGATGATTTCTCCTTTCATGAAAGATTCTACCACAACCATCGAGGTAGATGAAATAGGCGAAAAGCAGGCAGAAGTTTATCAGCAGATGCTTTATCAGGTGCCTAATTTCAGAACAAAGCTTAACCTGTTAACCTTATTATTAAACGATACCGAGGTTTTTGATAAAGTTGTGGTTTTTGTAAATACGCGCTTAACCGCACAAACAGTTTATAAAAACTTTAATCAGCATAAAGAAGGCGAGATCAGTATCTATCGCTCACTGTTTTTTGATGATAAAGGTTATGACGATATTGAAGACTTTAAGGATAACCCAGATGCAAGAGTTTTAATTGTTGCTAATGAGAATTTAGGAGAACTTAATATTGAGGGAATTCCTTTTATCTTGCATTTTGAATTGCCAGAGCAGAAAGAAACGTTAATTCAGCGCATTGTTAAACAGGGTGATGAAGATGCTGACCGAGGTGCAGCTTTTCACGAAAAGAAGGCCAGTAACTTAAAAAATTACAATTATAGTGCAGGCACAAAAGCCAAAATGACCTATAAGAATAAGAAAGGATTATCTTAATAAACATATGGTATGCCTTTTATATCAGATCTGCTAATAAAAGCCGTATAGGTGCAACTTAAAAGAAAATGTGCTCTCCAACCTGAGATTTATTTTCAGGTTGCACATACAAGTTACATCAGTCTGTAATCTGGAAATAGATTCGTGCGTCCCATATTTCCGGGGCAAAACAAATCCGACTTAAAACAACTTTAACTGCTCGTTCTTTGGTGGCTTTTCTTTCCCAAAAACTGTTCTGCCGCCATATTTCCAGCTTTCGGCACGTTCTTTTTGAATTACCTTTTCAAAATCCATATTAGGAACAAAATCTTTTTCCGCATTTCGCGCAATTTGATGCAATGATTTGATGGCTTGTTGTTTATCTGTGTTTCCAATCTTCGCTTTTTCAATTGCTTTCTGCAAAACACTTATGGTCTCATCATAAACATTTACCGGAACAGGGAAGGGATGTCCGTCTTTGCCGCCATGTGCAAAAGAATAACGGGCAGGGTCGCTAAATCGCGAAGGTGTACCATAAATCACCTCACTCACTAAAGCCATCGATTGTAAGGTTCTTGGCCCCATGCCTTCGAGTAATAATAATTCCTCAAAATCTCTCGGCTGCTTTTCCTGTGCAAGCCATAAAATACTTCCTAAACGTTTTAAATCTACATCTTTCGATTTTACCTCATGATGATCGGGCAATACCAATTTTTGTATTTCATTAAGCATTCTCACTGGCGATTCAGTTGTAATGCTCATCATACTCTGCCTCGTTTTATCAGCATCATTAGCCGTTAGATTTAAGATCTTCCCTTGATTAATGCCACAGATACCCGTATGCGGTTCTTCGACAAAAGATTTTAGGTTTTCAGAATGCCAATGGTATCTTCTTGCTGTCGAGCTACTATCGCTCATGCCTTGTTGCACCACTGCCCAATCGCCTTCGCTGCTTRAAATAAAACTATGAAGATACAATTGAAAACCGTCTTGAATGGCTGTATTGTCTACTTTTGCACTGAGTTTACTGGCCCGAACCAACGCTGTCCCATTTAAACCCGTTTTGTCGGCAATTTTTAAAAGTTCATTAGGCGTTTCTCTGCTGTGTTTTCCTTTGCCTCCGCAAATGTAAATTCCCAACTCTTTCGATAAGGGATTAATCGATTTCTTCAAAGCGCCCATTACCGATGTCGTAATTCCAGACGAATGCCAGTCCATACCCATTACAGCACCTAAACTCTGAAACCAAAAAGGATTGCTTAAACGGCGTATTACTTCTGCTTTACCATATTCTAATAGTATCGCTTCCGTTATAGCCAGGCCAAGTGTTGCCATACGCTGCGCCAGCCATGGTGGTACATGGCCATAATGTAGGGGTAAATCTGCGCTTCCTGATCTTTTCAATACTAACAAATTTAGTAAAATATTATTTAAAGTAAAGGCTTTATTTTATTGGCGATAGAAAGGGACTGACTTTAATAAAAGCGATTAACCGGTGTAAGCTAAACTTGATTGGAGTGAGCATGTCGATTTTTCACGGCATAAAACGGAAAGCAAGGCCGAACCTAACCTAATAATTACAACTATTGCTTTTCAGAAAAAACGATTGGTGATATTTTTTGTTATTTTGAGAAACAATAATACTAGCGAAGGCTCATTTTATACATGCGGAAATTCTTACAACGTTTACTTAGTGCTTGGATTATTCGCATGTCGAATAAATTTGGTTCAAGACCAAACCGTAAACGCATCCATGCAGCTTTAAATAAACTGTACAAAACCATCAACACAACACCTGGTAAACGTGGACTTATTTTTGATGTTGCCAATACTGATAAATTTATCGTTTTATCTGACCAGCATAAAGGTGCCCGTGATTATGCCGATGATTTTACTTTAGCTAAAAAGAATTATTTAAAGGCGCTCGAATACTATAACCAACAAGATTTCCATTATATTAATTTGGGTGATAGCGAGGAACTTTGGGAGAATTTGCTAGAATCTGTAATTAAACACAATCAGGCTACTTTCGAAGCAGAAAAAGCTTTTATTTCAAAAAACCATTTCACTAAAATATTTGGTAACCATGATTTATACTGGGATAATGATCCTTTAGCGGGATTTAACCTCAATAGAATTTACGGAACTAAAATCCATATTTACGAAGGTGCAATATTACGGATCACAGTGGGGGAAAGTAAGCTTGATATTTTCTTAACCCACGGCCATCAGGGCGATTTACAGAGTGACGGAAACTGGTTTAGCAAATGGTTTGTGAGTACAATATGGGCACCACTGCAATCATACCTCCAAATTAACCCGAATACACCAGCATACAGTAACCAACTTAAATACAAACCGGGTTACTTTAATAGCGGATGTTGTTGTTTTAGTGATGGCGATATGACTGGTATCGAAATCGAAAATGGCTTTATAAGATTAATAAAATGGTCGTACCATAGAAATGCTATTCCTGAAAGAATTTTGCTTGAAGAAATGAAACTCAGTGATTTATTAGATTTAAATCTATTTAATGGGTAGCGTTACGTAAAAAGTTGTACCTAAATTTTTTCCTTCGCTTTCTACCCACAACTTTCCCTTATGTATATCCACTAATGCATTTACAGTGATTAGTCCCAAGCCATAGGTGTTTTCCTGGTTTGTGCTTACAGAACTCAGCCGGGCGAATTTCATAAAAACTTTACCCAAGTCTTCTTCAGTCAGGCCCACGCCATTATCTTTTATCGCAATAGTCACCGCGTTTTCTGCCGTTTGATGGGTGATGTAAATCTTTTCCCCCATTGGTGAAAACTTGATGGCATTATTAATCAACTCACTAAAAACCATTGCTAATTTATCTGGATCAGCAAAAATTTCAACAGGCTCCTTAATATCAATTAAAACGATTTGATTTTTACGCTGAAGAGATAAATTGAGTCCTAGTTTTACATGTTCTAATATTTCCTTTAAATCTACTTTATCCTTCTTTGGCTTAAAAGAGTTGGCTTCTTTCCGGGCGGCACTTAAAATACCATTCAGATTATCAATCATTCTTTTCGATTGCGCATTAATCTTATTAGCAATTAATGCTGCTTTGTCATCAATCCCAGGAATTCGTCCCAGCAATTCAGATTGAAGTGAAATGGTCGTCATCGGGTTTTTAAGATCATGAATAAGCACATGTAAACGATCATCGTAGGCTCTGAAAGCTTTTCTAGCTGTAATTCTAGACTCCAGTTTTTCCATTACCATACCCGCTAAATGCTTCAGCATTTTTAGCTGCTGCTCTTCGGCTGTTTTAAATTTAGTGTCGGCAACATAAATCAGGCCGATATGATAACCTTCAGGCGAGCTGATTGGAGTAGAGGCAAAAAAAGTAAATGCTTCACTTTTTATAGGTAAACCGATTGATGATCCCAATTGAGCTTTCATAAAAATCTCCCCATCCGTCTGAAAACCGATACCTGCATTCGGAACATCAAATATTTCAGCAGCCAATTGTGCTATCTGATCAAAGGCACTTTCTGCAGGTGTACTTAAAATCTCGTAATATCTTAATTTCTCTAAACGCAAGGTTTCATCTGACGGAATCATATTATCTGCTTTTTCGTATTGCATTTAAGGTTTAATTTAATATATGAGGGTGAATAACTAAAGGTAAAAATTATGTGCAAATACTGTAAATAATATAAACAATTAAGTCGTAAATTTCGTTAATATAAAGTTGGAAGAAATAGGGACGAAGGCGTTAAATTACTACATAACAGCATAAATAATGAGATTATACATAGAACGTAAACCTGTTAAGGTTAACCCAGATACTAAAAGAGTTATCGCCCGTTTTTTTTTTAACGGAGAGGAAAGAGCATTAGAGGTAATCAGGAAGGTTTTAGAGTTTTCAGACGAAAAAGTTTTTTCGCTGATATCGCCCATATTACAGGAATATTCGAAAAGACATCGAAATATCACTAAAATTTTAACCCGCCATTGCAAAAAATTAAAAAAGCAGTTTATTGCCTTAGGTACTGAAATAGAAGATTTGGATGAATATACCAAGCTGCTTATAGGCGCTTATTTTACCCACGAATACTCTATTGAATCTGCCGCCTTTTTCAATCCCAGTATTGTAGACGACCCCGACCAAACCGATCTGGTAGAAGGCGAAAAGCGGGTAATCATTAGCTTTCGGGCTGTAGGTGAGGGGCATATTTCATCGATTGTTTTTAGGCGGGCTTTAATTGATAAAGACAATAATATCCAGGTTTTACCTGTTGGAAATTATGTTGATGAGGCTGAGGTGGTAAAAAATGCCATTTACGTAAAAAAACTATTCTTAAAAAAAGCAGCCTACGCGCAGATTGATCCTTCTGTATTAGAAGAAATTGAATCAAAACTGGATGATAAATTTGAATATACCAGTTTGAGCAATATCATTAAAGATTCTAAAAGTTTACATAAAGAAAATCCAACACGTTTAATCGAATATGATAAAATACTTTGGCTATCAGATACTTATCATACCATAACTTTTTCAAAAGATACCGATATTTCTGATCGTGTAATTTTTCCTATTTCAGAATTTGAACGTAAGGGGATTGAAGATGCTCGTTTTGTTAAATTTATTAAAGACGATGGCAAAGTATTATATTATGCCACTTATACCGCGTTTGATGGTTCTTTAATTATTCCCAAATTAGTACAAACCGAAGATTTTTACGAATTCAAAGTGATTCCGCTTTATGGCGATGGTGCACAAAATAAGAATCTGGCATTATTCCCACGAAAAATTAGAGGGAAATACGTGATGATGAGCCGGATAGATGGCTGGAACAACTACCTGATGTTTTCTGATAAAGTAAATGTTTGGGAAAACCCGGTTCTTTTAAAACAACCACGGTACGATTGGGAGCTGGTAC
>NZ_JBFTRT010000439.1:0-6776 GCF_056399685.1 Pedobacter sp. 01N416 | reverse complement strand
ATTGTAACTAACGAGGGTGGTGATCCAACTTCTGCTCCACGCATTAATATCCGCGGTGCGGGAGGGATTAACGGAGAAAATGTATTGTATGTGATCGATGGGTCTATATTTTCAGGTACACCACAGCTTAATCCTAACGATATCGAATCTATTTCGGTATTAAAAGATGCATCTGCGGCAATTTACGGCGCCAGGGCATCAGGCGGTGTGGTATTGGTCACAACTAAAAAAGGAAAGAGCGGTAAAATGCAGATTAGTTTCGATGCCAAACTTGGGCAACAAAGCGCATGGAAGAAATTGGAGCCATTAAACGCTCAGCAACGCGCGCAGGTGGCCGCAACTGCTGCCAAAAACGGTGGTACAACCATATTACCAGCTTTTGATATTTCGAAATATCCTGATGGACAGATTACACGCACCAACTGGATGGACGAGGTTTTTAGAGATGGATTGTTACAGGATTACAATGCCGCAATAAACGGTGGTAGCGAAAAATCTAATTATTACCTAAGTTTCAATTACCGTAATGCAGAAGGCATTGTGTTAAATACCAAAACTAAGCGCTATAACTTCAGGATCAATACCGAGCACGAAGTAACCAATTGGTTAAAAGTTGGCGAAAACCTTTCGTATAGCAGTACCAATGGTAATGGTGCAAATACCAGCAGCGATTATACTGGTGCCTTACTATCGGCTATCTATTATCCAACCAACGGAACGCCATATAATGCCGACGGCAGTTTTGCCGGTTTACCAGGCGGACAGTATGCTGGCGATTATGGTGATATTGTTAATCCAGTTGCCGATCTGCAACGTATTGATATAAACAATCCTGTAAATGTGCTTGTGGTTAATCCTTATGCCAACGTTAAACTGGCCAAAGGTTTAACCTTTAGATCTRACTTAAGCATTACTAAAACCGATGCTGCATTTAAAAGCTTTACGCCAAAAAGGCYAGAGGTAGGAAAACCAGTATTGAGCAATGGTTTACAGGAAAGCAGCAGCCGTGCCAATGATTTTCTTGCTGAGCAGGTTTTAAGTTATAAAGCAACCTTTGGTAATCACCAACTAGATCTTACCGGTGGTTATTCTTTCCAGAAAACTAAAAGCAATAGCTTGTCAGCTTCAGGAGCAGGTTTTGACGACGAATCGCCTCAATACAGATACCTGGTTAACGCAACAGTTATTCAGCCGTCGGTTAGCGCGATGTATGAACAGGCACTTTCTTCATTATTTTTAAGGGCCAATTATAATTACAAAGAGAAATATTTATTGTCGCTAATCGGCCGTCGTGATGGATCATCGCTGTTAAGTAAAAATAACAGGACGAAAAACTACGGGTCAGCTTCCCTCGGTTGGGTGGTAAGCAAAGAAGATTTTCTTAAAGATGCAACCTGGTTAAATGAACTGAAACTAAGGGGCAGTTACGGCATATTGGGTAATTTAGGATCGCTTAATGCCTCTGCYGTAAATCCATTGTTAAGTGCTACTCAAAGTTATTTCGGGCAAACACCAACTTTACAGAATGGTTATGTACAGAATGTTTTAGCCAATAAAGATTTAACATGGGCAGAATCAAAGCAAACGAACTTTGGTCTTGATATGACAGTTCTCAACAGATTAAGCCTTAATGCTGATTATTTTATCAAAGAAACCAATAAGATGATCTTAACCAGGTCGCTACCAGGGACAGCAGGTTTAAATACGCAGACCATAAATGCTGGTATTGTAAAAGATAAAGGTATAGAACTGGGTTTAACTTATAATAGCGATAAAAATGCAGCATTTACTTATACCGTAAACGCTACTTTAACCAAAATTAACAACAAAGTACAGGAACTGGCACCGGGATTGGAAAACATTGCTGTGGGTACCAACTTCCGGAATGAACTTGCGCCGCTTACCATTCGGGTTGGCCAACCTTTGTACAGTTACTACGTGTTAAAAACCGACGGCATTTTTCAGAGCCAGGCAGAAGCTGATAATTATAAAAATACCAAGGGGACTAAGATTCAACCGAATGCGAAAGCAGGTGATTTTAAATTTGTTGATATCAACGGCGACGGATCTATTGATGGTAAAGACCGTTATTTCGCTGGCAGCGCTTATCCTGATTTCTCTTACGGATTGAGCTTTAATGCAAGTTATAAAAATTTCGATTTCAATATTTTTGCGCAAGGCGTACAGGGGAATAAATTGTTTAATGCGGTAAAGCGTACTACTTATAGTGCTAGTGGGCCATCTTACAACAAACTGGTGGGTATCCTAGATGCCTGGTCGCCAGAGAATCCCGGTGGTAAAGTGCCGATTGTTTCAACAAGTGATGCCAATGGGAACTTTAATGCTTCCGATTTTTATATCGAAGATGGTTCTTACCTGCGCATCCGTAACGTTACCCTGGGTTACAGTTTACCAAAATCAATCGCCAATAAATTAAAAACAGGTGCGGTAAGGGTTTATGCTACGGCAAACAATCTTTTTACCATTACCAAATACTCAGGCTTTGATCCCGAAATCGGAATGGACAACAATGGAGTGGATGTTGGCCGTTATCCTCAGGCCAGAAGCTTTATTCTTGGTTTAAGCGTAAATCTATAATCACAAAACAACAATGAAAACGAATTTAAAATATATGGCATTTGCCGCCCTTGCTTTTTTCTCTTCATGTACAAAAGAGCTTGATATTGTACCTGAAGGATCTCCATCGGCTCAAAATTTCTGGAAAACCAAAGAAGATGCCATAAAAGCAGAAGCTGGGATGTATGAAAATTACAATGCAGAAGACTTTTATGGTCGTGGGATGTTCTGGTTTATCAATGCCAGCGATGATATGGTTACCGGACGTAACAAGCCAGAGGCCGATAATATCAAAAATTTTAACCGTACCTATGTTGGTGGAGGTTATACCGAAACCCAATGGAGCATGCGTTATGCCATTATCAAACGGGCTAACGATATTATTAACAATGTGCCGGCCATCGCAATGGATGAGACCTTGAAAAAACAGATTATTGGTGATGCTTATTTTAATGCCGGACTGGTTTACTTCCAGTTGGCCGCCAATTACGGTAACGATAAAGCAGGGGTACCGATCGTAACGCCGGAAAGCGATCCCGCTCAGCCTATTGCCCGTGCAAAAAATGTAAATGAAAACTACGATTATATCATTTCACTTTTATTAAAAGCAGCTGATAACCTTCCCCTGTTTTCGGCAATGAAACCAGCAGATTACGGTAAAGCACATAAAACAGCTGCCTGGGCATACCTCTCTAAAGTGTACCTGTACAAAAAAGATTATGCCAATGCCGCTAAGTATGCTGATATGGTCATCACTTCAGGGCAACACGATTTAGTAAATACAGGTTTTGCGGATGTATTTAAAGCAGCCAACAACTGGTCAAAAGAATACATTTGGTCGGTGGTGTGTACGCCAAGTGGTGGTGGCACCGGCTGGGGAAGTAAACTTCCGGGCGTAATGTTAACCAATAAAGCCTGGGGAATTTATAACGGATGGGGTTATTACCTGCCAACCAAAGAACTTTACGATTCTTACGAAACTGGCGATCAGCGCCGTGAAGCCACCATTTTAAAACCTGGCGATAAATTTATGTTCTTTGGTGCTGAGCGCAGCTTTACCAAAGATGGAGGAGCAACTTCAAACTACCAGTTTAAAAAATATATGGAGCCGTTTTCATATGCTAATCCAATTCCAACGCATGTTAATCCGAACGGAGATAATGGCACAACAGATTTAAATGTGCCTTTAATGCGTTATGCTGAAGTGTTACTGATCAAAGCTGAAGCCGCAATTAACCTTAGCGGTGCAGGGGCAGGCGATACCGAACTGAACAAAATCAGGCTACGCGCAGGTTTAGGTACCAAAACAGGAATGACTATCGACGACCTTAAACGCGAACGCCGTAACGAACTTGCAGGAGAATGGGCCGACCGTCACCGCGATTTAGTAAGATGGGGTGATGCTCAGGTAACTTATGCCAAACCATTACACGATTTTGATGGGAGCGTAATTTGGCCTGCAAGAACTTTCAATCCACAGGTACATGATGTTTGGGCCGTACCACAGAGAGAAATTGATAACAGTGCAGGTGTAATTAAACAAAATCCAGGATGGTAAAATCGAATAAACTGATCCTCTTTTTATTATTGGCTTTAGGTGTACATTCAGTTTCTGCTCAGCAGAAACTGAATGTCCTTATGCTGATCCGAAACAAAAACTTCAGCTGGTTATCGATATAAAGGAGGATTATGAACACGTGATCCCGAAATTATTGGCCGATTTAAAAGGTAATGAATCTGTTTTCGATCAACAGATCAATCCTTCAGCCATTAAAATTGTAATGAGTGGGGCTGTTCCGCCTGCCGAAAAGTTTAAGAATTATCCGTCACTCATTAGTTTCGATGGCCGTCCCGCAAATCAATACACAAGTGATCAGTTAGAGCACATTGGGATGATTAGTGATGATATTTCTCATTATTCGGTATGGAATGGAAAAGGTACCCCAACACCAACCGATTTAGAAAAAATGAAAGCGGTAATTGCCAAAGTACATGCACTGGGTAAACCTTTCCGTTTTTGGGCAACTAAAGATAGTCCGAACAGCTGGAAAGAACTGGAACATATGGGGGTTGATTGGATCGGAACGGATCATCCCGCATTGCTAAAAGATTTTTACCAGAACAGGGCTAAGCTCGAGTACAGCAAYCCGAAGGCTTATACACCTTATCAGCCAACTTACAAAAGCGACGGATTAAAAACCAAAGCCAAAAATGTAATTCTTTTAATAGGGGATGGAATGGGACTGGCACAGATTCAGGCAGGTTTGAGTGCTAATTTTGGTCAATCCAACATCATCACGATTAAACATCTTGGCCTTTCGCGCACCGAAGCTTCCAATTCAGATTTTACTGATTCTGCAGCAGGTGCAACGGCTATGGCTACAGGACATAAAACCAATAACCGTTACATCAGCGTCGATTCTACAGGTAAAGCACTTCAGTCTATTCCTGATATTTTGGCCCCTTACGGTCTTACAAGCGGGATCATCAGCAGTGGTGATATTACCGATGCTACTCCTGCAGCATTTTATGCTCATCAGCTTGAACGATCTATGACGAAGGAAATTGCCGCCGATTTTCAGAACGGACATGTTGATGTTCTGGTTGGTTCGAAACGCAAAAGTTTTACCGAGAATCCAGATCAAAAATTGATGGATAAAATCTCGGCCAAGGGTTATACACTACAGAAAGACCTAAAAAGTTTTGCTGCCTCAAATGCAGATAAGCAAGTGGTACTTTTAGACGATTCTGCTACGCGGAAAGTATTGGATGGCCRGGGAGAAATGCTGAAGATTTCGTTCTTAAAAACGGTTGAACTGCTCTCGAAAAATAAAAAAGGATTTTTCATCATGGCAGAAGGGGCACAGATTGATCATGGCGGACACGCAAACGATTTGCCTTTCGCGGTAACCGAACAACAAGATTTTGACCGTTTGGTGGGTGAAGCCTTAAGGTTTGCCGACCAGGATGGCGAAACGTTGGTAATCGTAACTGCCGATCACGAAACCGGAGGACTGTCGCTTCTGGATGCCTCTTATAGAAAAGGAACCGTTCGTGGCAATTTCAGTACAGATGACCATACCAATATCATGGTGCCTGTATTTGCTTACGGTCCTGGTTCGGATGCCTTTATCGGGGTATATCCTAATCATCAGATTTTTTATAAAATCATCGAAGCTTATCGTTTAAAGAAAACTCGATAAATCTTTAAAATACCAAAAATCTGCAAGGCGGTGTCTGTATACCACAGCACCGCTTTTTTCTTAACGTTAAAGCAACGTGGCAGTGCTAATTTTGAAACAATAAAAAGAATGTTATGGAAAGAAGATCCGCACTTAAGAATATAGGTGGCCTGTTTTTACTGCCAACCCTACCTGCATTTTCTTCGTCAGCCGATAAAAAAACGGTGCTAAGAGTGGCACACATCACTGATGTGCATCTTAAAAATCAATTCAATGCGCCCGCCAGGTTTGTTAAATGTCTGCACCATTTACAGTCGCAATCGCCCAAGATAGACCTGGTTCTAAATGGAGGAGATGTCGTTTTTGATATGAACAAAGAAAACATCAATACCATTAATGATCAATGGAAACTGGTAAACGAGACGATGAAGAACGAATGTAACCTTCCTGTGCATTACTGTTTGGGCAATCACGATATCTGGTGGAATGAAAACACCAGGGGCGATGTTTTTTACGGGAAGAAATATGCCATAGATAAATTGCAGCTGGTTAAGCCTTATTATAGTTTAATGCAGAACGGATGGAAGATTATTGTGCTGGATAGTACCCACCTGGATATTGACAATACCTGGTATATTGGAAAATTKGGCGATGAGCAGTTAACATGGTTAAAAAACGAACTCGAAACAACAAGTGCTGAAATGCCCGTAATGGTAATGTCGCACATTCCAATCCTTACCGCGCTTTTAATGATAGAAGATGATATTGTAAACAAATGGACCATGTTGGGTGGTGATATGCATACCGATACGAGCAAAATTATTAATCTTTTTTATCAACATCCTAATGTAAAACTGTGTTTAAGTGGCCACTTGCACATGCGTGATAAAGTGGTTTACAACGGTGTTACCTATCTTTGTAACGGTGCTGTATCAGGCGCTTGGTGGGAAGGCAACAGGAGAGAAACCGCCCCAGGCTATGGACTGGTCGATTTACATGCTGATGGCAGTTTTGAAG
>NZ_JBFTRT010000438.1:0-8716 GCF_056399685.1 Pedobacter sp. 01N416 | reverse complement strand
CCATCTTCTCCTAATCCCTGATTTAAGTGCAGCATATTTCTCATCTGCTGATTATAATATCCACTATCCAGTAATAAGTGATATTGGTCATACTCATCTGGTCCTTTAAGTAGCTTTTGCCTATGATTATCTTCGGGCAACATATCAAGCGTGATGATATCGGGTTTACCATCATTGTTATAATCGGCGATATCAGAACCCATTGAATACTTTGAAATGTGCTTGATAGATTTCCGGATACTTTCAGAAAAAGTGCCATTTTTATTGTTGATATAAAGGCAATCTTGTTCAGTATAATCACTTGAAGTATAAATATCTGGCCAGCCATCATTATTTAAATCGCTTACCGCTACGTTTAGGCCAAAATTTAAGGCATTATTTATAATCCCCGAGGTTAACGTAACATCTACAAAATGGGGTTGATTGTTTTTAGAATCATTTCTAAATAAACGATTCCCATATTTCATATTTGGGGTAGATCGTACTTTTTTAGTATTTAAAAAAGGTTTATAAGTTTGGTTTGAATGATTTAGCAAAAACATGTCTAAATCACCATCTTTATCGTAATCAAAAAAAACTGCTTGTGTAGATTGGGTTCCTATTGCATCAAGGCCGTAAACCTCTGCCATGTTTTTAAAAACAGGCATATCGCCTTTTATTCCCTGGTTAATAAATAATTCATTTTTGAGTTTACTGTCAGGAAATTTTCCGGAATGACTTACATATATATCGGGTAACCCATCTGCATTTACATCAGCAATACATACCCCTGTTCCCCAGGTACCATTTCCTCTTACACCTGCTTTATTCGTAATATCTTCAAATTTTAAATTTCCTTTGTTAAGGTATAATTTATGATCTGATGCATTTGATGAAAAAAAAATGTCTGACAAACCATCGCCATTAAAGTCGGCTACCCCAACTCCTGATCCGTTATACAAATATTCATAGTTCATAACGTGTAATGAATCCGTTTCAATTACTCTATTTACAAAACTGATATTTGTTTCCTTTGCCGGTAATAACGTAAATAAAGGCTGTTGTGCATTAGCGTTGTTAACAACAGCAGCTTGCATTGAGAAAAAAAGTGCGGATAGCCATATTCTTATTTTCATGGTACTTTTTATTAAATCAAGCTAAAATTAATTACACAATTGGTGGTAAGCCTTTATTTTAATTGTATTTGTTCGTCATTTTCTTTGTAGGGCAAAAACACAAGTAACATGGTCAACATCTCATCGGTAGATTTCATATCATTGGCCGAATAAACATTTCGGGGCGGGCTGCTTGGATTGTTAGGATTACTCGTTGTATTATCATAAGTACCCTCTATTGTTAATATAGAGCCCTTAGGAATTTTTACTAAATTTTTAAATTGATAAATTTCCTGCCATCTAAAATCCCAGGATGGAATTGAAACGAGTTGTATGGTGTCTTTCTTAGGCGTTACTGCGTATGATTTGAATATCTTACCCAAGTAATGCATATGCGGCCATATATATAATAAAGATTGATCTTGCGGTGTTGTGATTTTTAGTTCGAACTTTCTTACTGACTCAGCTGGGATAAAAAAGTAAGGCTCGATAGATTTTTCGCCTACACCGGCGGAGCCTAAACTAATTACCTCAACTTTTCGCCCAATTGGTGTTTTTTTGAAAAAGAAATTTACTCCTGAAATATTCTCTTCCTCCTTTGAAACCGGAGCAAAGTGTACAGTTAATAATATAACGCCCCGTTTAGGCATTACCCAACCAAAATTATTTGGATAAGATTCATAAGAGGTTCCTGGGATCCATCCTCCGTAATAGGTCATGTTTTTTTTAAAAGGAAAATACTGCGAGTATTTAGTCCGATCATCTTCTGTTAAATTTAAAAAATCGGCTCCCTGGTTAATATCAATATCATCTGCTACAGGATGAATAGCAAAGTTGGCATGATGTACTACTTTTTTATTGGACGAAAAAAACTCCATTGCTTCTACATTTTTTTCTACACCAATATCAAAAGGAATTTTAAAAACAATAAACCGCTCCTTATTATCGCCTAAAACTTTATATGGTTTATTTGTTTTTAAAACAAGATCGGGTTTCCTGAGATACTGAGTACCATCTATATATGTTTTAACTGCTTTTTTGGGCATTTCGCTAATATCGCCCATCGGCATTTTCTCGTCAACCCATTTGGCTATAGTTAGTTTTTCTTCATTCGTTAATGATCTATCATTTTTAAATAGTCTGTAGTGGTTATCTGGCTTCCATGGTGGCATGTAACCAGATTGGGTTACCTTTTTAATAAAAGAGCCCCTTTTTGCAACATCCTCGTAGGTTAATAAAGCAAATGGAGCAGCTTCTCCTGGCCTGTGACAGGGCTGGCACTTATTTTGAATAATGTATGCAACATCTTTATAGTAAGTTACCTTTTGGGCACTTACATGAGGTATGCAAATGAATATCCCAAGTATAATGGTAATAATTTTTAATAATACTAAAGATTTTGAATTCATTATATGTCGTTAATTAAGCACCCTATAGGAATCGTTTTTTTAAATGTTTGTTTGCCGTTTAAAAGGTCTTTTATAGCTTGTTCAAGATATTTTTCTGTAATTACCAAACGTTTCTGTCCGAGTGAGGAAGACCAGTTATCGATTAATCCACTATAGGTTATTGCGCCCATTTTATTGATTAAAAAAACTTCAGGCGTGGTGGTTGCACCTAAATATTTTGATAATCGTTTGTCTTTGTCTGTTAAAAGATCGAAGTTGATACCATATTCATTTTTAAGTTCGTTTATTTCTTTTATGGAATAACTGGTACCTGGGATTATTCCGTAAAAATTGATGCTTTTATTCGCATTTTGAAGTTTTACCAAGCCTGGTAAATAATTTTTGCATAATGGGCATTCGGGGCTTAAAAATACAATGACTGTTGTTTTGTTTAAATTAATTCGACTTTCTTTACCTGTTAAATTGATTAATTTAATCGCATTTATTTTTGCAGGGGATATTAAATTTTCCTGAGCTTTTATAAAAACAGGAAAAATAACGATAGCGAGTAAAAAACTGAATCGAATAAAAATATTAGAAAATTTCATTGCTTTTAATTAAAAAGAACCCTTAGTAAAATGACTAAGGGTTCTTTTAATTTAGTGATTATTTTTTATCCCACCAAACACGGCCAAAAGGATCATTTGGTCCGGCACCAAAATCAGGGTTTTTAGCCATTTCAGCAATCGCAGCTTGCTGATTTGCATAGTTTAAATTGGTAGTACTTAACAAGTCTATACCAGCTCTACGAGCTAATGGTAATACACTTCCATTACCTTTTAATTCCGACCATGCTAAAACCGAGGTAGTGTTCGGGAAGCCAGTTCTTTTCCACCAGGCCCATGCTTCTAATGGTTGTCTATAAAGATCAAGATAAGCCTGACAAGCGATTTGATCAGTTGCCTTAGTTGCATCGTATTTAATACCAACTGTGTTATAGTAGGTATCAATAGCCGGAGTAGTCACTGCATTAAAGTTAGATACTTTGGCATCAACAGCCCTATCGCTATAGAATTGAACTGATGCATAAACTCCATTTTTATACCATGTTTCAGCCACATCTGTAGTGACACCACGGGCTGCAAGATCTGCACGTAGAAAGCAATATTCTGCATAAGTTAAAACAGGGTAAAATCCTTTGCCTGTACCAGCACCTAAGCCATCGGCTTCGTTATAATTAGGTGTAAATAACCTGTGTTGCAACTGTGATAAATTATTTATAGATGCATATAATGGTACATTTGCAGGTAATTTTGCATCGTCTGGACTAGTAAAACTTCCTACATAATTTCCTGCTGCGTTTGGACGATAGAAGGCCGATAATCTAGGGTCGCCTTTTGTAACCATAAAATCTAATACAGGTTTACCTGCTGCGAAATTCGACGGACTAAAGTTTCCACCACCATCTGCATAAGATGGGCCAACCTTAAGCATCCATGAATCGTTAACATTTGCCATCTGCACTGGATCTGCTAAAACTTCGGTAGCAATTGCTTTCATTTTAGTTGGATCAACTTTTATTAAGCGAATAGCTATTTTCAGACGTAAAGCGTTTGCTGCTTTAGCCCAAAGTGTTGCATCACCATTGAAATAGGGATCATTTCCGGCAAGACTGATCTGACCTGCTGGTGTGGTTTTCAAAGTAGCTACAGCTGCTTTCAATTCCGCATCAACTTTTGCAAATACTGCTTGTTGAGTATCATATGCTGGAGTTGTGGTACCCCCATACCTCGCTTGAAAAGCTCTTGCATTTTTATCTGCATCAGGCATTTGTTCGATATTTTTTATAGCATCGATTAAGGCCGGGCCTAATCTGCCGTAAAATATTTTACCGTAACGGGTATTGAATTGTGAACCAACATTGTTAAAATTCAATCCATTTCCTGTACTTAAGGTAGCGTATTGCATCCATAGATTGGCTGCGCGATAAACATCGGCAAAATACTCGAAATCATCTTGCGAACCCACTGCCGCACGAAGAAACTGATCTTCAGGTTTAACCTCGTATAAGGTCGTAGGGTTCAAATTTGCTTCTACAAAGCTTTCCTTTTTACAACCGCCCACTACAAGCAAAGCTGAAACCATCAGGAAATATATTTTTGTTTTATTTATAGTCTTCATATCTGTATTTTTTAAATAATTAGAACGATGCCCTAACATTAAAACCTAAACTTCTAACCAAAGGCCAGCCACCATATTCAGCAAAAGCACCTGCTCTATTGCTAAAAATACTTTCAGGATTAATACCATCCTTAGCCGTTTTATACAAATAGGCTAGATTTCTACCTGTTAAGTTTAAACTTAAAGTATTTATTTTCAATTTACTTAAATATTTGCTAGGCACGGTGTATCCTACAGTTACTTCGCGAAGCGCCACCCAAGAATTTTCAAATACCGAATACTCTCTGATACCACTAGACCATTGACTTAAATTTTCATAATATGCATAAGCTGGTATTGGTTTTAATAAACCTTGTTTAACAGCATCTGCATAGGTCATTCCACCTAAATCTACTCCATTGGCTTTTAATCCATCATTCAATACACCATCAGGAATAATACCATCATGCTGTACTACGCCGTTTGCATCGGTATAAGTTACACCACCTGAGCCTTCATCCCTACCAAAAAGTGAATTGGCAAACGAACCGTTAGCTGATCCATATTGATGGGTTCCAGAGGCCATTAAACCACCAATTTTAGCATCAATTTGAAAACTTAATGTAAAGTTTTTATAAGATAATTCTTGTCTGGTACTGGCAAGATATTTCTCCATCATAGTACCTAAATTTTTCTTTGTACCATCATAATCCTGCGATCTTACATAGGTGTAATAACCACCGGTAGTTCCATAACCAGTATTACCTAATACTTTTTTACCATTATTTGGACTGGCAATTGGATTACCGCTTGCATCTTTCTTTTGATAATATGAATAACCATATCCAGTAATCAATGAACCATATTGTTCGCCTACTCTGGCTACTGAAGTGATGTCGTTACCAAAAGCTAAATCCAGGTCGTAATTTTCAACACCAGGTGCCAATTCCAATATTTTGTTGCGGTTCCGCGTAAAAGTAACTGAAGCATTCCAATTAAAATCTTTTGATACGATTGGTTTTCCAGTAACCAAGATCTCGATACCTTGATTTTGGATATTACCCGCATTTAAAGCTTGTGAACTCACTCCAGACTCTTGTGGTAATGCAAAACTTAAAATTTGATTATAAGAATTTTTCTTATAATAAGCAAAATCAATGTTGATACGGTTTTTTAAGAAACCTAAATTGGTTCCAATTTCAAGTTCCTTGGTTAACTCATTCTTTAAATTGTTGTTTTTAAGAATATTGTCGCTAAACCCATAAACCGACTGGTTACCACCATTCGCATTACTGAAAGTACCATCTTGTAATCTATAGTAGCCGGCTGTATTAGTATATTGTGGCTGAGCCGATAAACCTGTGTAAGAATATGATGCTCTTAACTTACCAAAAGATAATATCGAATTATCTTTGAATGCAGGTAATTCTGTGAATATCCATGCCAAACCTACACTTGGATAGAAGTACGAATAATTACCATGGCCGTCTTTATAGGTTAATGCCGATGACCAGTCATTTCTTCCACTAAAATTTAAAGTTAACATGTTTTTCCAGGTAATATCACCATACAAATAAACCGCATCAGTACGTTCACCTAAATTTGGATAGGCAGTTGTTGATGCTGGATTAATTGAGTTCCCAATAGAGTATACATCAGGAATTTTAAGCCCGCCATTGGTATAAGATCTGTTATAAAATGCAGAATTACCAAGATTTTTTTGATAAGTTTCCCCACCTAATGAAGCATTTAATTCAAAATCGTTTGATAATTGTTTTGTTGCATTTAATAAACCCTGAATACGATAAGATTTATTGGTATTTTGTGTTATCTCATAATCGCCACCTGAAAAGGCTACACCAGCTCCTCTATTTTTTCTTTCATAAGCAATATTATAAAAGTTAGTATTGGTTCTTACCAAAGCAGAAAGCCATGGAAGGATTTTGATATTTACGTCAATATTGGCCAATAAATTATTTTCTTTTTGCGTTCTGTTATCATTTTGAAGTCCATAGGCAAATGATCCTATACCATAAGGGTCATAAAGATTACGATTGCTGGAACCTAAAGCACCACCAGTTACCGGGTTGATATTGTTATCAATATAAGCACTTAAATCAACGTTTCTAGGCTTATAATACGTAAATGCAAATAATGGGTTATTGGCACTTCCTTGTCTTGCCGGATTCAATGAATTCGACATCGTATAATTTACACTCGCATCAACAGAAATTGATTTTGAAATTACCCTGGTCACTCTAAGCGCAAATGCATCTCTTTTTAAGTTATTACCGGGTAAAACACTTGAATTATATAAATTGGTATAAGCTAAACGATAAGTTGTGTTTTCATTTGCACCTTCAACTGATACATTGGTATTGATGAATTTTCCGGTATTAAAATAATCTAATGGATTATTGGCTACCCATGGCCTAACTACCCCATCTAAATCTTTAACCATTCTTCCATCCAATTTAGGGCCAAAAGAATATCCACCTACATAATAACCGGCCTGCTGATCAACAACATCCATCCCATTTGCATCTTTTGCAAAAACAGGTGAAATTCCACCTCCATACTCATTTTGAAGATCTACAAATTTATAAGCATCGTCAAAAGAACTGGTTTGTGAAACAGTTACACCTAAACCTTTGGTAGTTTTACCTTTTTTTGACGTAATAAGGAGTACACCACCAGCTGCTTTAGATCCATATAGTGCCGAAGCTGCAGCTCCTTTTAACACACTAATGCTTTCTATATCATCAGAATTAATATTTTTCATGATATTACCAAAATCTGCGGCATCACCCCATGAATCTGCTCCAGAGGTGCCAGGTTCTAACAATATACCGTCATAAACCACCAAAGGTTGTGTATTTGAACTTAACGATGAATTACCTCTGATTCTTATTCTGGAAGAAGAAGAAGGACCACTGGCACCTTGATTGATCATAACCCCTGCTACTTTACCCTGTAAAGCATTTACCACATTGGCGTTATTTGCTTGTGCTAATTCTGCTCCACCAACAGCTGTTGCAGAATAACTTAGTCTTTTAACTTCTTTTTTAACACCAAAACCAGTAACAATAACTTCATTTAGTGATTTGGAATCATCGTGCATTACAATAGCCAGATTTGATGAGGCAGCAACTTCTTGAGTGACTAAACCAATAGATTTAAAAATCAATCTAGCGCCATCTTTTACCGTAAGGGTAAATCTACCTTCGGCGTTGGTAGAAGTTCCATTTTGAGTTCCCTTTTCGAGAACACTCACCCCAGGAATGGGATCACCGGACGCGTCTTTAACGGTACCAGTAATATTCTTCTGTGCAAAAGCGGTTATTGTTAAAAAACATAACAATAGCACACTTAGACACTTTAAGTACATTTTTTTCATAATTTTATTTGTTTAGTTGATATTAGTTTGAAATAATTCGGGACTTGGTTGAGGATCATTTTTTCATTTATGCATACAGTTCGCTTATTAGTTAAAAACTTGTTTAATTCTTTATTCAATTGAAATTAGCTTAATCAAATAAGCTATTTTCGACCATCAAACTGGCGGCAGCCAATAATTCAGCCTCATCACTTAAACTAGAGCATTTAATTTCTGTTTGTTCGGCTACCCGAGGTATACAAAACTCGTTAATTGCCTGTTGTATTGGCGGCAGAAGCATTTTTCCAGCTTTTGCACCACGGCCACTTAATACAATCCGTTCAGGATTCATAATATGGATTAAAGTTGCCAATCCTTTACCAATCTGAAATGCGGCATCAGCTAAAATAGAAATAGCAACAGGGTCTTGTTTTACAACTGCATTCAAGAAATGATCTACATGGCTTTTACTTTTATCATTAAAAAGCGTTCTTAAACTTGTTTCTTCTCCATTTTTTACCGCTGTTTCTGCTTTTTGAACCATCACCAAAAGAGACGTTTCCACTTCAAGGCATCCCCGCTTACCACAAGAGCACAAGGTATTGGAATTAGATAAAGGGATATGGCTAAATTCGCCAGCATAACCGCTACTCCCCCGGTATAATTTGCCATTAATAATCATCCCTAAACCTGTGCCC
>NZ_JBFTRT010000437.1:0-4453 GCF_056399685.1 Pedobacter sp. 01N416 | reverse complement strand
ACCCAATGCTTTGGTCGTTCCGGTGGCCATAGAAAATTCGTGGAAAATTGTTCGTTTTGGCATGTTTCCATTAACCACTGGCAATGCGCTAAAATGGACAGTTTTAAAACCGATAGAACCGGGCTTAAAAACACCAAATGATATTACGCTTGAGGTAGAAAACGAAATCAGGAAAGTTTTAGGTCAACCAATGGAACAGGCTGCTACTTTATAATTTTTATTAATCTCTTTAAAGATCCTTCGACTCCGCTCAGGATGACAATCGCGGCAGGATCATTCCRTGGTTTCTGTGCTTCCGTGGCAATTAAAAGGTTAATTGTTTGAACTGGCTAAGCGCCTAACGCCATACGCTCTAAATGTTCTTATTTCCGATCACCCTGAAAAATTCATCGCGGTAAGTATCGCCAACAGGGATAATCTTTTGATTGATGGTAATGCGGCTACGCTCAATACTTTCAATTTTATCAACAGCCACAATATAAGATTTGTGCACCCTGATAAACTGACCTTGAGGCAAAGCTTCTTCCATCTTCTTCATACTCTGTAGCGTAATTACACGCTCATCTTTCGTAAATATCGAGATATAATCTTTTAAACCTTCTATAAATAAAATATTATGCAGATAGATTTTTTGAATCTTGTGCTCTGTTTTAACGAAAATATAATCCTGAACAGGATTTGCTGAACCAGAAAACGGTGCAGGTGTAATGATGGGCTGTGCTACACTTGCAGGGGCTTCAACCGGTTTTACCTGATTATGTACTTTTTCTACCGCCTTATAAAAACGGTCGAATGCAATTGGCTTTAACAGGTAATCCGAAACATTTAGGTCGTAACTTTCTAAAGCATACTGTGGGTAAGCGGTAGTTAATATATAGTGGCATTTATTGCCAGCAATTTTTAAAAACTGGATTCCGGTCAGCTCAGGCATTTGAATATCTAAAAACACAAGATCAATCCCTCCGCCCTGAACAATCTGCAAAGCTTCAATAGGGTTTTCGCACCTTTTAACCATGGTTAAAAAAGGCACTTTCGAAATATAATCCTGTAAAATATCAAGCGCTAAAGGCTCATCATCAACAACAATACAGTTTAAGTTCATTTTAGGTTATTATTTTAATTAATGATTTTATCCGGGCTATGGTTAGTTAACGGATTATATGTCAATCATCAGTTCACAGGTATAATGAGTAGCCGAATTTACAACATTTAATTTATATCTATCAGGATAAACCAATTGTAACCGTCGTTCTACATTGGTTAAACCAACCCCTCCCTGCGCATCTTTGTTCTGTTGGTTCTTTTTATTTACTACACTAAAATGCAAAATCTTCTGGTTGGCAATGATATTGATTTTTACCGGTTCGGCCGGATCAGTTACTACCCCATGTTTAAATGCATTTTCTACAAATGAAATCAACATTAAAGGAACAATTTTTTGATTGTCAATTTCGCCGTTTAAGGTAAGCTCGATATAGGCACCATCTTTAAACCTTATTTTTTGCAATTCGATATAACTGGTTAAATAGTCTACTTCTTTGCTTAGCGCTACCGTTGGCGTATTGCTCTCATAAATCATGTAACGCATAATTTCCGAAAGCTTCATAATGGCATCGGCAGTTTTATCCGATTTTTGATAGGCTAGTGAATAGATGTTATTAAGCGAATTAAAAAGAAAATGCGGGTTTAGCTGCGATTTTAAAAACTGGAGTTCCATTTCGCGGCGTTCGCTTTCTAAATTCCGCTGGATCCTTTCGCTTGCAAACCAATCGATCGTAAATTTGATAATACAGCTGCAGATTAAGAAAAAACCTGATAGGAAAGTAACCATGATCACAAAATTATGAACAGGTATGTCCATACGTTTTCCTTTGGCATTTACTGCAGTTAACACATCATCCGGATACAATACCGCTATGGCTGTTTTAGCAACAACAGACACCGCAATTAATAATAGAAATGCTAATACGTATATAAAATATTTCTTCCTCTTCTTGATCAGTTCAGGAATTAAGAAAATATAATTAATGTAGAAAATTGAAATATTGATTATTCCATATACCACATAGCTGATAAAATAATCTTTAGCTGTATGTATTGAAGTATCAAAAATATTCATCCCAACAATTAGCATTACAATAATTGTCCAAAAAATAGCATGTAATATTAAAGGCCCCTTACTTTGTTTCATTAGAAATATATTAAATGGTTATGAAAGCTGATATCCGTTTAATAGACACATATTCTTTCATGCATCCAAAATAAATAAAGTTTTATCGATTTACTTACACAATCTACCAACGGGCATTTTTTTTCTACCAACGGCCCAATAGGCAAATTTTATCGACAAACGCCAAAAATGTCTGTTGATCTAGAATCTTGAACACTTGGTATAATAGATTTTAGCAGGTTGTTTTTCTTGAGTTTCTTTGAATCATCAAAACGAAAACAAAATGAAAACATCATCAGCAATTAACTTAAAAAATCAAACAGTAATTACTGATGGTATTTTCGCAACCGCTCAAATAAAACTATCGATCATGAAAAAGTTAGCAAACACATCACCATTTTTACTTTTATTATTACCTGTATTTATGATGATTATTTTAACACTTACCGTTAGCACCAATCAGAATGATGCAGAAATAGTTGTAAAACCTACAAAAACACCTGGTTCTGTTGTGAAACAAGTAACTGCTATTTTTAAATAGAAACAATGGGTAATTACGCTATCGAAACAGTAGGTTTAAACTTTAACTTCGGCAACCAGGTTATTGTAAAAGATCTCTCACTACAAGTACCAAAAGGCAGCATTTACGGCTTCTTAGGTCCAAATGGGGCTGGAAAAACAACTACTATAAAAATCTTGCTTAACCTGCTCAAATCGCCTTCTGATCAGGTTTTTATATTCGGTAAAGAAATAAACAGTAACCGTATAGCTACCCTTAAACGCATTGGCGCTCTAGTAGAACAGCCAGCCATTTATGGGCATTTAACAGGGAAAGAAAACCTCATTAACCGCTGTATTCTGTTAGGCATAAAAAAAACGAAAGCTGATGAAATGCTGTCACTAGTAGGTTTGACAGAAGCAGCAAATAAAAAAGCCAGTAAATATTCGTTAGGTATGAAACAACGGCTAGGCATTGCGCAAGCACTAATTTCAGACCCAGAATTACTCCTGCTGGATGAGCCTACAAATGGTTTAGATCCAAATGGCATTATTGAGGTCCGGAACCTCATGATCGATTTAGCTACAAAACACCAAAAAACAATATTGGTTTCAAGCCACTTATTGGCAGAAATAGAAAGAACAGCAACCCATGTTGGCATTATAAACAAAGGTCAACTATTATTTCAAGGCACCATTAACGAACTTCATTTACTGAGCAAACCTGTGCTCGAAATCGAAGTCGACAAGATCGAAAGCGCAAGTTCCCTTTTAACCAAGTCGGGTTATGAAATTATAGCAAAAACCGAAAAGATAATTACTATACCATTTACTTCATCACAAAAAAGTGGAGAAYTAAATACATTACTTATCCAAAATGGTTTTACTGTAAGCAGTCTTTACCAGCAAAGAAAAGACCTCGAAAATTTATTCCTTGATATTACCAAAACAAACTAACATGCACGCTCTTTATATTTCTTTAGTATCAGAATTTTACAAATCCAGAAAAACCTTAGCTTTCTGGGCAGCGATATTATTACCAGTTATTATATGCGGGTTGATCAGCTTTGGTTTTTATTCCGACGCTGAGAAAATCATCGCCAACCATTATCCTCCAATGATATTATGGGCACATTACAGTGGAGCAGCACTCGGCGTAATGGGATTCTTAATAATGCCCTTCTATGTTATATTCATGGCCTTTTCGGTCAATAATATCGAACATAAAAACGATACCTGGAAAATGTTATTTGCCCAACCCTTAAATAAATTTTCGATTTATGCGGCTAAATACCTGTATGCTGTGTTGTTAATATTTATCTGTTTATTCCTATTTGCTACACTTACTTACGCCTTTGGCCACTTATTACAGGTATTGGTGCCTAAGCTTAATTTTAATCAGTACAACCCGCTAAATATCCTGGTTAACTCTTACGGCAAATTATTCTTATCATCTTTAGGCATTTTATCGCTACAGTTCATATTAAGCCTGCTATGGAGCGATTTTCTTAAGCCGATGGGCATTGGCTTTATTGGAACCATTATGGGCATTATTACCGCAAATGTAGGGTGGAAATATGCTTACCTGATCCCTTATTCATTACCTGCTCTGTCTTTAAAGATGACTAAGGTAAAAAAAGGAGGCGATCCGCTGGATTTTCCGGTTTTTACGCAGGAAATATGGACAAGCTTGATTTATGCTTTGGTTCTTTTCATTATTGGCTATTTTATTGTAACCAAAAAGAGCATAAAATAGTTTCAATCTGTAAATTTCTTGTACCAGAC
>NZ_JBFTRT010000436.1:0-8599 GCF_056399685.1 Pedobacter sp. 01N416 | reverse complement strand
AACTGGTGGTGGGTTATCATATTTTTTACAGCCAGTAATAGCCAATATAGAAAATACCATACTCGCTAAAATTATATAGTTGTGCTTTTTCATCATTTTGATTAAGGTTTAATGATATTACATTCTGAAAGGTTTGCATAAGTAGCATTTACTCCACTCTTGATTACTACTTTTACATATCTAGCGTTAACTACACCACCAGGGAAAAGAAAATCTTGCCTAGGTGCACTTTGCAGCAGTGTATAAGTACCAACTGAAGTATAGTTTACAGCATCTGTACTTGTAAAAATTTCTACATCTTTAACATAGCCTCCAGTACTTTGTCTTTGTGCAAATGTTATTCCTTTAATTGGAATAGGCAATAATGCTGTTTTAATGACGATATTTATTGGGTAGCCTAAAGTATTAGTTGCTGTTGCCGTGCCATAGTTRGAATGCCAATATGAGGCACTTGAAATCACACCGTCTACTAAGAATTTCGGATCTCCATCGCCTACCTGGCTTGAGCTTATGCTAAAGATAAAGGGATAAACAATTGGAGCAATTACGGCAGTTCCACCAGTTTTGCTTAGTGGTTCATAGGTCCAGATTTGCTTATCTAAAGGTGGATACTTAACAGCAACTTTATCTCTTACAGTCGGACTGGTTAAAATTCCCCAAGCATCAAAAAATGTTCCTAAATCTGTTTTGGTGTAATCAGACAGTTTTTCATAAACGAAATTGTGCATGGTAATATCACTATTGTTTAGTCGCTCAGCGTGGCGAGCTTCAGTATACAAATAGGTCATTGCTCCATAACCATATTTCTCAAAAATCTGCACAAATGGAGTCATTCGCATAAATGGATCATTCATAGCTAGGTCTGTATCAAAGTTTTTTGTACCAGCAGCGGTTGCATAGGCAACGGCCAATGGAAAACCTTTTGTTACAGAACCGTGTAAAATACTATAGTTGGTGCCGCGTCTATTGGCTACTTTAAAATTAAATAAGTTATTAGTTGTTTCGCCTAAGGTACTCCAACTCCAAACTTTTCCTTGCTGCATATTGTGCCCAAACTCATGATAGGTTCCCCAAGCACCTTCCAGATTCAGGCTTGTCATAGAACCAAACCATTCATTATCGTTTAGGCCTACAAAAGGAAAGCCACTGTGGCCGTATCCTAAACTCAATTGAATATCCAAGACGCCTCTCCATGGTCCCTGCGGACTTCTATCTCTTGGATCTAAGGCGTTATCAGATAAGCCCATCCAAGCATTGTAATCAAGATCAAAAACTTGATTCCAGTTGGTTAATACAGCTGTTGGATTATTAAATGGCTTAGCTGTGGTTAAAGAAGCAATTATCCTATCTCTAGGTATTAAAAAAACTACTCTTTTGGCTCTTAATTCTAACCAAGGTACTTTTGAAGCTTTAACCTGATCAAGCCAAGCAGCATCAGTACTTGTATTTAAAATAAAATCTGGCGAAACCACAGCATTTGTAATGGTAAATTCAACCGGGTTAGGATAAGCATGGCTAGCACGAATGTAAATAGTACCACCATATAAATTACGCACATAATTATTACCTGCATAAAGTTGCTGGCGCATATACACCAAAGGATCCCTTAATAATGGAGTTTTACCATTAAGGTTATCTGTATGTCCACCAATTTGTACAACCAAACCTTCTATACCCTGTGGTACTACAATTTTCACCAACTCCCCAGGTGCAGCATAATAACCAGTGCTAAATTGTGGCTCTGGTGCTACAGAAATGCGTAAAATATCTGCAGTCTGATCGCTATAATTTAAGTCCAAAGTAAATTTGGCATCTTTAACACGAGGTTCTGATTGATCTACTAAACCAGGAAAAACTTTTGCCTGGGCATACTTTGATTTATCAATAACCTTTAAGTTGGTATCGATAGTTCCGGTAGCAACATTTCCCGAATTGTCAGGATAGCCATCTGGAATATTGTAACCGTACTTTTTACAAGCCGTTGTGGCCAATAACAAGACAAGATATCAACACCATTAGGTACTGCCGTAAATGCAGCTGGTGAAATTTCTGGAGAAATATTTGGCGATACTTCGGCGAATGGAATAAACTGAATGGGACCAGTATAAGTCATGTTATTACCTTTACCAGAAGCATCAACGGCAACAGTACCACTGGTTTCATCAAATGGCCAATAGCCTAACAAATTACCAAAAAACGGGTTACTAGGTCTAAGCTGGACACGCATGGTGCTGGCAACTTCAGTAGCGCTCATGGCTACGTTGAATATGGCCAAATCTTTAACCATAAAATTGGTATTTTTCCCTATATCTGCTCCTATTCGTAATGGAGCTATATTGTCTCTGTTCGTTACGCCAATATTTGTTGTTACTTTAGAAATTCCATCAATATAAAAAACAGCAGTTCTGGTACTACCAGATGTAGTTATTGTAATTGCATACGTATGCCATTTACTATCATTCATTACTGTACCTCCCTGTAGCGTACTAGCTCCAGTAAAACTTTGCTGTATATTGTTACCTCCCCTAAAAAAATACCACCCTGCACTAGAACCAAATGTAACATTCTTACCCATAAACGCAGGGAAGCCACTTCCTGCTCCAAGATCATCCCTCATTTTAAACATCATGGTGAAATTACCACTTGTACCAAAGTTACCTAGGTTTGTATTACTGTTTAGCAATGCTTGTGGGCTTAATGTTGCATTGGATAAAAAACGCGGTGCAGTACCAACATACGGCAAGTTGCTCACGTCTGGTTGGTTTATTATTGTTGTAACAAATTTGGGATTATAAAATGCTAAAAATGTATTTCTGGAAAGATCATTATAGATGTTACTACCACTAGCACCACCAGAAGCACCGCCACCCTTATTAGAAGCGATTACCACTAGCCAATTTTCTGTGTTGTAAGTTTTTCTGGCATTTAATGCTTTCATAATTTCGCCTATATAACTATCTATATTCTGGATAGCTAATGTATAGCTTGGTGTAGTTGTTGTATAACCAGCAGTAGCACCTGCAGTTTCGGCGCTATGAAATTGTGCCACCACTAAGGAAGCGTCTTTTGTGGATAATTCATCAACAACGGCCGCCTTTACCTCAGCATCATCAGTAACCGTTTGTTTTACCGTAGCATCAACTGCTAAATTATCATTAAAACCAGCAGAAGCTGCAATTGAAACTGACCTAACATTACCCAATCTTTCTTTGATTCTGGTAAAAATAGTTGGAGTTGCCTGCAAGTTAAGACCTCCGAAATTTTCGTTAGTCACATTATGCTTGGTGTAATCTACACCTGTAACCATAGTGGTCCAGGCAGCAGCATTCGTTAATTGATTGTACTGAAAATCTGCTAAACCATCGTAGCTATAAATAGCATTTTGGCTTATTGAAGTGATGTTTGCTGGCGCTAACGATTTCAAAACTGAACCTTTAACACCGTCCATGATAATATACAATACCTTTTTACTGTTATTGCCAATACCAGCTGTATCGTTTTTAAAAGATTTTGGCAACGTGTTTTCAAAATCTTTGTTGCAACCAAAATTTAGTGCAACTAAACCCATGATCAAAATGCCGATTAAGTGCTTAAAGTTTAAATTCATCATTCTTTTCATTTTATATGTCCCTTTCTTTAAAATCTATTAGTTAGCAATAATTAATCGTAATACATTATGAGGGATGATGGTGTTAAATCTTGCAATATTTCCCACCAAAATAACGCTGGCACCATTGTTTATTGATTTCTCATACATATCATAAATCCTTCCTTGAAAGCCTCCTATATTGTTATAACCCACTGCCAAACTACCGTTTGCCTCTAGTATGGCAAATCCTTGCCTCAAATAAGTACCATATTTATTAAAAGAACCTGCTACTATTATTTTACCGTTAGCTAACTGACCAGCGAAAGATGTAATACCTCCCGTAAAGCCTAAACTCGTAAACGTACTCACGTTAGAGCCATCTGCATTTAATAGATTTATACCATCAACTGTTTTTCCGTTAAAGGTGTTAAATAAACCCGCTACTACAATTTTATTGGTAGTTGCATTGTAACGAATAGAATAAATATCTCCATCAGAGCCAGTGCCTACATTAAATGTATTATCTATACTTCCATCAAGGTTTAGCCTAACAACACCATCACTGTTTACCCTTACCATCTGACGCATTTTGGTTACATCGTAAACTTTTGCATCATAGCTAGAATTAGTCACATACATCCTTCTGAAATTTTGAAAATTTCCTATCATGTAAATTTGTTCGCCGAAAACAAAGGTTTTTCTGATTGTTCCATCAACACCTGCGTTAAATGCAGCTACGGTGTCCTTATTCTTATAGGTTTCTTCTGGTTTGGGATTAATTACATCCACAACCATACTGTCTAAAGTACCGTCACTTTTTAATCTTACAATATTGTTAAGGGTTTGTCTATTTCCTCTGGTTGAGTTGTAAGCGGTAAAACTCCCTGCAACTATAAATTTTCCAGTATGGGTTCCCGTTGTAATCAGGTTAATGGAATAAATACTTTGATTATTACCAACAGCCCCTTTTCCAAAATTAAAACTATTTGCTGTAGAGTAAGCCCCATCTGCATCTATCTGAACAATACCTCCATTAGGTAATTTTCCTGTACCCTTTAGTTCAAAATTGCTAAAAGCCCCCCCCAACAAAAAATTCCCAGTGGCTAATGCTTGCATCGTATAAACATCTGTGCTTCCACTACCCGTTACTGTTCCTGCACCATTTACAACTTTAAAGGTTTTGTCTACACTTACCTTACCGCCAACTTTTACCACTGGCCCGAAAAACAATTGTCCATTCAGCTCAACCCACATGCTACCCGTACTAGCTTCCAATGGCACATTAAAACTTATGGTACTATCTGTTCTAGCGGTTAAAGGGGCTTCAATCTCATTTACAAATATTTTAAAATCAGTATCCTTATATTTAGCCGTTGTTAAACCGCTTACCTTAATAGTTAAACTGGTACCAGCTGTTACAATATCAGGCGATGTATTTTTTGAAAGAATACTAATGCCTAATGTAGTTTTACCTCCAGCATAAGGATCTTCTGCAATTCCTTTCTCTTTTTCACAAGCAACTATTACAGCCATGGCAAGAATTGCCAAACCGATTAGCTTAAATTGATATATTTTATTTTTGAACATCTTATTCAATTTTAAAAGTAATTATTTAACAATTAAGGTGTTGGAGGTAAAATACCAGATGTAATAACTTGTTCTATAAATGTATCTGTATTGAATCCAAAGTTGAGTTTTGTCTTATTGAGTACATGAACCACTCCATTGCTAGGTTGGATATCTGAGCTAGCAACTGGTATATTAACCAATGAAACCTGTGGATTGGATAAATCTGGTATATAAGCCAAATATAATTGGCGATATCCGGCATAAACTACACCACCCGCATCATTGAATATAACACCTATATTCATGATTTTACCAGCATAAGAGGTATAATTTTGACCAGGATAAGCAAGGTAAGACGCAGTGTCTCTTTGTGGATAATCCTTTAATAAATTTTTTCCCTTGAAAATATATTGAGACAAAGTGTTTTTCCAAACCGACTGTTTAATTTGCGACAATTGAGAAACTGTATCCTTGCCATTAAATTTCAAATACTGGTTTAAACGTTTAATTGATTTATAAATAGAACCACTTGGTGGTGCAAAAAAGGTGATTTGCTCTTTGTCAACCACATCAGTCATCCCAGCTAATTGTATCACCCTTAGGGTACTATCAAAAAATACCGGCTTAGATTTTAAGTACTGTAAAATTGTACCATCAAACTTAGCTTCATGTGTACCACTATCGAAATAATATTTTTTGCAGCTACCAAATACCACTAATGCAGCAGCTAACATTAAAAAAACAATTTTATTTGTATGTTTCATTTTCATATCTATTAATTCCAAAAATTATTTCCAACCAATTTCGGATTAGCCAAACGCTCTGCAGAAGAAATAGCTAATGGCCATGTCCATGCACCAGCATTGAAATCTGTTACCGTAATCGGGTTACTTGAATAATCTGCGTCTAAAATTCTTTTGGTACGCACCGCATCAAAAAAGAATTGTCCTTCGCCGATTAGCTCACGGCATCTCTCAAAATAGAGGTCTTTTTTAAGCTCCTCGCCATTAGTAATCAATAAAGGTGCACCTGCCATTACCCTTACCTGGTTAGCGAAATCTCTAGCTTGGCTATCATTATCTAATTCTGCAGCAGCTTGTGCAGCCAATAAAATCATATCTGGTAACCTAAAAATAATGGCACTATCATCGCTATTTATTGTTAAAGTAGACCCAGAACCCGTAGCATAATTGTTAATGTATTTTTTAAACTGGAAAGAGTTGTTATCCGAATCGTAATTCGCAAACCAGGTAGCTAACCTTGCGTCTGCCACACCTGCCGGAAAAAGCTTAGTGATGTAACTTTTCCTATAATTCATCCTACTAGTGGAAGTAGAGACACCACCATAATATGGGTAGTGAGCAAAGAAATAACCATACAAAGCATTTTGGTTAAAATTTTCACCGTAGTTAAAATCTTGCAAAATAATGAACAGATTCTCAGAAGAACGACCTTTGAATATCCTTTTTGTATTTTCTGTAGTTATAGGTAACAACTGATAATCAGTATAAGTAGCCAATTCATTAGCCAAAGCAATAGTAGCAGTATAATAAGGTTTTTTATCTGTGTTATCCCAAGCGGCAGCCCACATATTTAGATGCATCAATAAAGCAATAGCGCTTCCTCTAGTAGGTCTTATACCAATTTTAGATGGATCAGCATTGGTTACTGGCAAATCATTTTTTACAGCTTCCATATCCGCGATACATTTTTTCAATACCGTTACTTGGTCCGTTCTGGCTAAAGACGTGCTATGGTAAGCATCAGTATAGTAAATGGCATCCCCAAAAAGTTTGCAGATGAACATATAGCTTAAGTTACGTAAAAATACCGCCTCAGCCTTATAGTTTTTTCGCTCTGTTTCAGACAGTTCGCTACTTGGCACCTTATCTATTTCTTGGTACATGATATTTGAAGCAGCAATCACATCATACCAAACTTTCCAATTTTGCATGCTATTAAACGCAGCGCTAGGAACTAGCTTCATGTTGTTTGCAATTAGGTTATTGTAATCGGCACCTGCATTACCGGAAACAAAATTACCCCTCATCTCTAATGCTGGTAAAAAAGGACCATCACCAACTTTATCTCTCAATCGAGTATAAATTCCATTGGTAAAGCCTTCCACATCAGTTTTGGTTTTCCAAAAATTGTTACCAGATAGGGCATCAATTGGCGTTACGTTTAGGAATTTTTTACAACCTGGTGTTATCAAACAAAACACCATTGCCAACAATAAATATTTTATATTCTTCATTTTCATCGTTTAAAAGATTAAAATTCTATGTTTAAACCAACTGCAAATTKTTTAGCCAAAGGATATCCACCTGGATAATCCCTACCTAAAGTTGTTACGTTTTCTGGGTTAGGCCCAGAATAATTGGTGATAAAACCTAAGTTAGAGGCGGTGGCATTTACACTCACCCTATTCATGCCATATTTATTTGTAAGTTTTTGTGGCAGCGTGTAATAAACCTTTACTGAGTTTAATTTGAAGTACGAACCGTCTTCTTGAAACAAGGTTTGAGAATACCTAAAAGGGTTGATGATGGACGACCTAATAAAATCTAAGGGATTACCATAGGCAGCTACATCTCCTTGGGCAGCCCAAACACTATATTGAGACAATGGCACCAAATTGCCCATTGTAGTAGGGGTACCAAAGTTTGCAAATTGTGCAGCCAAACTATTGTTTAAAATATCACGTTGTAAAGTAAAGGAAGTGTTGATCTCTAAACTCCAGCTTTTATATTGTAACAAGGTATTAAAACCACCAGTTATCTGGGGTTGGGAGTTACCTGCAATTACTTTATCATTTTCATCCAATACATAATTACCATCTAAATCGGTAAAAACAGGGTCACCAGCTCTAAAATAATTTAAGATATTCTTAGCACCTACACGATAAGGTAACCCAGTTAATGGATCTACAGGCACTTGTCTGTTAGTAGCATAAACCCCTTTGGTATTATACAAATAATTGGATAATGAGTTTAAACCTAGACGATAATAAGTATCTTGATCTTGAGTTGCTACATCATCATAAATCTTTTCACGTAAACCATCAGGCAACTGCGCCAAAACCTCTCTGTTAATTGCCAATGTTGCAGTTAAACTTAATTTAAAAGGGCTAGATGCATTTAAAGGGCGACCGGTAACCATAAACTCCCAACCATAATTTACATTACTAATTTGTGTATCTGAAATACCGTTAAATGAGGTTGTTGTAGACAGCTGCTTAGTCTTTAAAATATTATCAGTTTGTTTGTAATAAGTATCAAATATTAACGAAAATCTGTTATTAAACAAACCAAGGTCAAAACCTGCGTTATAGGTGGTAGCTTTGGTTGGTTCTAAACTTAAGTTAGGTAACAAAGAGGTATCTAGAATAACTGATTTAGTGTTATTATAATTATCGCCACCATAGTACATACCATAAGC
>NZ_JBFTRT010000435.1:0-5473 GCF_056399685.1 Pedobacter sp. 01N416 | reverse complement strand
CGATTATGGTTTTGAACTTTTGAGTGAAACAGAAATTCCCATGGACGAATCGATTGCCTACGAGGTTTTTTCGCCTGTAAATTTGACCGAAGATATTACGTTGAGTATCAATTCAACTGAAATGGCAAGACGGAAATTTAGGGATATTGCCTGCATTTCCGGACTCGTTTTTCAGGGATACCCTGGTAAATATGTAGCCAATAAGCACCTCCAGTCATCTGCTGGTTTATTTTTTAATGTTTTTAGCGATTATGACAAACATAATTTACTTTTGCGACAGGCATACGATGAAGTTTTTTACCAACAACTGGAAGAGCCAAGATTGGCGGCAGCGTTGGATCGAATTCAGCATGGAGCAATTGTAATCACCAATCCTAAAAGTTTTACACCGCTGTCCTTCCCGATCAAGGTAGATAGTCTGCGTGAAAATATGAGCTCAGAAGAATTGGAGCAACGGATTATACGGATGAAAGCGGAATCAGAGAAAATTAAATAAATGCATCTTCTGGGATCTGTCGGAATTTAAAAGATCCTTCGACAGGCTCAGGATGACGATAAAGCGAAATAAATGAACATTACAAGCCAGGGTGAAGAATTGATTTTAGATAAAGAAAGGGCTTTGTTTTTACCTAAACATCAGCTTTTAGCCATAAGCGATCTGCATTTGGGTAAATCTGCTCACTTCCGTCAAGCCGGTTTGCAAGTACCTTCTACCATTGCCCAAACAGATCTTCAACGCTTAAGTTTGTTGATTAAACAATACAATCCTAAAACATTGCTAATTAATGGAGATATGTTCCACCATGGTTTAAATACCGATATTGATGAATTTTCTACATGGAGAAAACAATACCAGGAGCTTAATTTTCTATTGGTAAAGGGGAACCATGATAGGCTTTCGGACGCCAATTATGCTGCAATGAATATCGAAATACATGAACCTAGTTTTTGCCTGGGGCCATTTTGCTTTATTCATGATGCTCCAAATGGTATGGAAGAAGAATTAATTAAAAGAAGTACCAGCTGGTTGATTTTTATCGATATCTACTTTAATGATAGAAACAGCATCGCCAACCTGAGATTTTAACTGCTCTAAAATTGGCTTCATCATTTTACAAGGACCGCACCACTCGGCAAAAAAATCAACAAGAACAGGTTTATCACCGTTAATTAAATCTGAAAACTTAGCCATGATATTTGTGTTTATTTAGAAACAAAGATAAACTGGATTGGTTTTTAACGAAAAATCGTCATTTCAAACGAAGTGCAACATAGTTGAGAACCACGAAGTGCTCAGCGAAGCTAAATCTATAATAGATCTCTCCGCTCCGCTATGCTTCAGTCGAGATGACGAATTTGATTGATTAATTATTCAATTAAGCACTTATCGGCAGTTCTGCAGCTAAGGCAGCAACCCAACTTTCAAATAAAGCTTTTTCGATTTTGATTACCTCAGCTGCATGATTTTCCCAATCATCGGAAAAACTAACCAGTTGATTCATCATTTCTTCTAAGTGGCCCTCTTCTTCTAATATAATCGATTTAACATTTACCTTGCTTTTTGCTTCATCTAAAACCGTTTGATAAATTGGATACAATTCATCGGCACGCACTTCAATTGCATAGGTAACAAATAAATAGGCAGCGAATTTTAAATCGTAACCGGAAAGGCTGAATACAGCTTTTAAATAACGACAAACCGCAATATCTAAAGCATGCAAATAGTATTTTGTATGGTTTGGAGATAACAACTCGGCATTGGAGTAAGTTTTACAAAGTGCTTCGTCAATCTTCGAAATCTGCTTTTTTAAATAATAAGCATGACGATGCTCTTCTGCAGCGTGTTTAAGAATAATCAGGTTTACATTTTCTTTATGCTCTGAAGCTGAAATCTTCTTTGCACCTGCATTTTCCATATAAGATAACGTATTTAACCATTTGGCATGCAGTACATTATCCGAAACTATCGATTTTAAATTTGAAGCTAACATTATTGATTGTTAAACTGGTAAATTGTTTAATTGTTGACATTACATCAACTGAAAAAGTTAATTGTAAACTGACTAAATTTCTCTGTTCAGGTCCCAGCCTTCTAAATAATCTGCTACTCTACGCACAAACATTCCCCCTAAAGAACCGTCTACAACCCTGTGGTCGTATGATAAAGATAAGAACATCATATGTCTAATTGCAATCACATCGCCATGTTCAGTTTCTAAAACAGCTGGTTTCTTTTTAATGGCGCCAACAGCTAAAATAGCTACCTGAGGCTGGTTAATAATTGGTGTACCCATTACATTGCCGAAACTACCTACATTGGTTAATGTAAAGGTTCCGCCTTGTGTTTCATCAGGCTTTAATTTAGAGTTTCTTGCTCTTGCAGCCAAATCATTAACTGCTTTTGTTAAGCCAACTAAATTTAATTGATCGGCATTTCTAATTACAGGAACGATTAGGTTACCACTTGGTAAAGCGGCAGCCATACCAATATTGATATCGCGTTTTTTGATAATTTGCGTGCCGTTAACCGAAACATTGATCATCGGAAAATCTTTTATCGCTTTGGCAACGGCCTCTACAAATATTGGTGTAAAGGTTATTTTTTCATTTTCACGCTTCTCGAAGCTATTTTTTACTTTATTACGCCATAAAACCATATTGGTTACATCAGCTTCAACAAACGAAGTTACGTGCGGTGAAGTTGTTTTACTCATTACCATATGATCGGCAATCAGTTTACGCATTCTATCCATTTCTATAATTTCGTCGCCACCACTAACACTGGTTGTTGATGTTTTATTTACAATTGGGGCCGAACTTGTTTTATTTTCAGCCGTTTGGTTTGTTGGCGGAATAGGCGCTGTTATACTAACTGTTTTAGTTAAGATTGGCGCTGCACCATTTTTATTGGCGATATAATCTAATAGATCATCTTTATTTAACCGTCCATCAGCACCAGAACCTTTAATCGCATCAAGCTCGGCTAACGAAATATTTTCTTGTGCAGCAATACTTTTAACCAGAGGAGAATAAAAGCGGTCAGACGAGCTAAAATCAGTTGCTACAGTAGTGTTTTCTGATGGCAGTTGTGCAATTCCAGGAATAGTTTCAATTTTTTCTTCAGCTATTGGCTTTTCTATAACCGGAGCTTCTGTAGTAGCGGTTTCTCCACCTTCAGTTTCAATAATGGCAATTACATCGCCCACCTGGGCAACTTCATCTGCAGCAAATAACTGTTTTACCAATTTACCGGCAACCGGAGAAGGAACTTCAGAGTCTACCTTATCAGTAGCGATTTCCAGAATGGTATCATCTAAATCAATAGAATCACCTGGTTGTTTTACCCATTTAATCACCGTTGCTTCCGCAACACTTTCACCCATTTTTGGTAACAATAGTTCGTATTGAGCCATATTAAATTACAGTATTTTATATTGGTAATGCTACAAAAATACAGTTTTTATTCTTTCTAAACTGTTTCTTTAAGGAGATTTAATAACATGGCAAGTGCCGATGCTGCAGAACGTTCGATGTTTTGAATACGTTTGTTACTGAAATTAAACAACTTAGCTACAGTTTTGTGTTTTGAAGAAATTGCGATCCATACCGTGCCAACTGGTTTGTCTTCAGTTCCACCATCTGGACCGGCAATGCCACTAACCGCAATAGCGTAATCTGTTTTGAAATGTTTAATTGCACCTTCGGCCATTTCTGCAACGGTTTGTTCGCTCACGGCGCCAAAGGTATTTAAAGTACTTTCTTTTACACCAAGAATAGATTCTTTAAGCTCGTATGCATAGGCTACCGCCCCGCCCCAATAAACCGAAGAAGAACCTGGGTGCTGCGTAATCAGGTGCGCTATGTATCCACCAGTACAGCTTTCTGCTGTAGATAAAGTTAAACCCTTGCTTTTCATAAGATTCAGGATCGCTTTTTCCAAGGGAATATCTTCATCTGTTACTACAAACTTATTTACTTTTGAAATGATCTGTTTGGCGTAAAGCTCAACCTCTTTTTGTAACGCTGTTTCGTTATCGCCTTTGGCCGATAAGCGCAAACGTACTTGTCCTAATTTTGGCAGATAAGCCAATTTGATGTGTGCTGGCAAGCTATCTTCAATTTCCTCGACCTCTTTGGCCAGAAATGATTCGCCTATATTTGCCGTAAGAATAGTTTTATGTACAATAAACGGCAGCTTAAATCTGCTCGTAATTCTGGGCAGAATTTCGTCATCCATCAGGTACATCATTTCGTAAGGCACACCTGGCATCGATACAAAAATGGTGTCATTTTGTTCAAACCACATGCAAGGCGCAGTACCATTTTTGTTTACAATAACCTCACAACCATCAGGAACATCAGCTTGCTGAATATTGATATCTAATAAAGGGCGTTTGTATTTTTCGAAAATCTGACGAACCATTTCCAATGCTCCGGGATCATTGCGAAAGCCCATATTGAAATACTTTGCCAAGGTTTTCTTGGTAATATCATCTTTGGTCGGGCCTAGTCCACCAGTAATTAAAACAATATCTGCACGCTTTTCGGCAAGATCAAGGGCTTCAATAATATGTTGCTCATCATCAGAAACTGAAGTAATCTGCTTAACGGAAACGCCAATTAAATTTAACTGTTTAGCCATCCAGGCAGAATTGGTATCAACGATTTGGCCAATGAGAATCTCATCACCAATGGTAATAATTTCGGCTAGCATAATTTATCGGTATGTGCTGTAAAAACCTTGTCTTTTGCTCAATTTCAAATCCTGTAGTATTGATGCCTTAACTTTTATGGTAAGAGAATAACTTTTGTAAGCACCGTATGGAACCCAGTTTACACTCATATCCCAACAATGTAAATCGCGGTAAATAGCTAAATTCATTGGGGTTAAGCCATTGTTCTTAAAATCGTAACCYGAGTTAAAAGTAACTTTCCACTTTGGTGTTAAGTTAACATCGCCATTAAAGTTTAGTGTATTCGAAATTGTATTGTTGTTCCCGTCATTCGAATATTGAAAACTGTAAGAGAAAGAGAAATTCCAGGGAATGTTAAAATCAACGAAAGCATTTGGATCACGACTTATAGCCGCTAATTGTTCTGACTGTATATCGGTTAATCCTTTTTTATTGGCTGCTTCGCCTAATTTATCATTAGCCTCATTTTTGCGTTTTAATGCCTCTGGATTTAAACTATAATCGAATGAGAAGCCAAAGTTAGTTAAACGTGGCAGGAATTTGTTCTTTTGGAAAAATAAACGATCCTCTCTTATTTTAGTGATTTGACCGTTAACCGTTGTGTCTTTTAAAGCATATGGATCTAACGTTCCATTATAATTTATCCCCAATTTATCGGTAAACTGCGACCGCCCACTAAAACCAATGGTTGATAATTTATAAGAAGGAGCCAGGAAATTATATGAACCGCTAAAACTCAAACCTTGAATAATCGGGATCTTTTTTGAGCCTGTTCCGGT
>NZ_JBFTRT010000434.1:0-4468 GCF_056399685.1 Pedobacter sp. 01N416 | reverse complement strand
ATCCGGAGGTTTTTCTTCCCTTAATTTATTTTTTGTATTTTAATTCACTAATGTCCGATAAAAAAAAGAAAATTAGTACAAAAAGGAAAGCGCGAAAAGTGTTGCTTAAAAAGTGGATCATTAATATTTCGGATGGTTAATAAATAAATTCGCGAAGAGTCACTCTACGCCACGATCCAACTGGCATAAGTAGTTTACACTTTTTGTCCCGAAACCTATTTTTTCTTTGCCTATCAATTTAGCCAATTCTGGCACATCTTGTTGAATATTACATTTCAAAATAGTAGCTAATTGTTCCAAACGGTAGCATGGTTTGATCAGCCTTTATTTCTGCACCACGCTTTTCATTCGCCAAGCATGAATACAGTTTTTTAGGTCTACCATTGGTCCATTTCAAATCAACACCTTCGGGTTTATCCGACACAGAACGAAGTCTCAAGATCATCCCCTTTCCATCATCACCTTGTTTTAACATCGTAACAAATACTTTCGGATTTCCAATATTAACCCAGCTTTTCGCCACTTGCTTTCCTTCAACCGGCACTGCAAGTAAGGGACGGTTTTGTTCCATCCCAAAGCGATTTGCAGCCACAGCATCATATGGCCCGTGCGGAAAAACCCCATAATGCATATCAATAATCCCCCCTTGCTCGAGCGGGAAGTTGGTATACCAATGGTTATTTAAAGCCCAAGAAAAAAGCGTTTGTGTTTTAGGAATTGTTTTTAACCATTTACTTTTTAAGGCATCGCCCAAAATATTTGCGGTTAAATCTCCAAACTCAATCAGAGGAGCTTCAATAGCCGTCCAGGTAATGCCAGTTTGATCATTTGAAATGTCAACCCAATGCTGAAATGCCAACCAATTACGGTTTGCCCCCGGAATTTGATCAAATTCTGGTGTCATAATCCCCCAAGGTATATCCATACGTGTGGTACCATTAGGAACATTAAAAGCAAATCCAAAATGAATCCCCTCCTTCACACGCGTACTTATTTTGTCGAATGAATTCGTTAGATCTATCCACGGTTGTCCCTTAACGACTCTAATTTCTCTTGTAAGCCATTTGCAACCCTGTGCATTTGATTCTACGATGATTGATACCACCAGGGGACCTTTTTCCTTAACCTTAAGTACAATATTGTAAGGCTGTAGTGCTCTATTAGAAGCATCTTCACCCAATAAATAACGATAACTGTTTAAACCATATCTCGACCTTTTATCCACGTACTCCTGTTTAGTAGCAAGATTAATTAAGCTCGAAATATCCCCAGTTTTTGGATCAATTGCAACAGAAAACGTACCATTTGAAAGTGTATCTCCTACTATGCGACACTCGCCAGGCTGTTGGCCAGGTTTCCCCTGTTCAATGGTAAAAAGCGCTGAACCAAGTGCTGGAATTCTATCAGCAGAAAAAACAAGTTCGCCAGTTGAAAGTCTTTGTGACGGCACCTCTTGCCCCTTTTCATTTAGTACCCGATCACCACTTTTACTCTGATCTTTCGAGAGTGTAACCAGCCCCCCTCTTTCCCAAGAAAGCGTGTTAAAAATAGCAAACTTATTACTTTCAGGCTTTTTTATTTCTTTGAATGTTTCTGCTAAAAGTTCATTGCTTGTTTTGAGTGCATTTTCAAAATAGGAAGCTTTGGTTTGCTCAATTTGTTTGGCCATAGGCGCTGCAGGGTCTGAATATCCCCATGTATGTTCTGATCCCAACAGCACATTTTCCCATGATTCGTTAATTTCCTTTTTCGGAGAAGGCTTTTTATAGTCTAGTATAGACCATGCGGTCTCCATTTGCACCAAATTTTCAGTGGCACGACGTTTCATGCCCACACGTAGTGCGTCCGAACCCAATCCATCTGTCCAGTATTCGGTGTAATCTCCTTTTACTTCTGGGATTATTGTACTGTAGCGGCTTTCAAAGTCATTTAAAATTCTTTGTGCACCTGATATTACTAATTTAGGATAGGCATATTTTTCATTCCATGCGCGAACAGCATCTGGCAAATCTGCATCAATTAGTGTATTATCTGCCAATGACCAGGTCATTACATACATATTATAAGGCGATTGATCAGCCTCTAACTTGGCAGTTTCATCAAAAATAAATGGATCGACAAAATTAGCCGTAGGGTCTTTACTCGTAAAACGATCAGGTCCATCACCAGGGCTATGTCCTTGTATTAAGGCAAGGTTCTCTTTCGAGCCTTTTAAGTTATAACCATAGCCATAGGGATATGCCTGATAGAATAGAATTTTAGATTTTCCATCTGGCGAAACCCAATAAAATGGCTTATGCTCCCATGCCTGCCTAATCGTCCCTATTCGACCAACGTGATTAGGAAAACTAAAAAAACCTCGAATACCATTTTGAAACGCTGCCTGAGTTATACCCCAGCCAGCTCCGGGAACATCCATTTGCACCATTGTCTTTATCGGAACACCAGTAATGTTTTGAATTTCATTGGAAGTATGAAATAATCGAAGTAATTCCTCATCAGAGCACGTACTCGTATTTGTATTGCCATAACTGCCATCCAAACACACCCAACCCTTTCTAACCGCGTCAATAAAAGCTTTTCTTTTCTCTGATGTAGCCTTTTTCAAGTATCCCTCTGTTACCCAACTTGCTTCAGGGTTCCACACAAAACGAGCCCCTTCTGGGTAATTTTGGGTCTTTTTTGCAATGTCGATACCAACATCTAAGTTACGGATATGTAGTTTTTGAACAAATTCCTGCGTTCCCGTATACCCTATATCAACATGAGAATGGGGATATATATAAACCGTCCATTGGCGTTTTGCAGGAACCAATACTGATTGGCTTAATTGGTTTGTTGAAGTAATTACCGAAATTCGGGCCTGGCACATCTTGTTTACACCAGCACCATCGGGTAATAGTACCGACAAGGAATCGACACTCTCCATAGAATTAATGGGGGTTTCTTCGATAACCGAATTACATTCTACCTTTATTTTAGCAGAACCCGACCGTTTTAACCCTTTAAAAACGAGGGTAATTGCACGCCCTGGTTTGCCGTCTTTACGGTGTTTATAATAGGGCTGAACCTTACATTCAAAAGATTGAGGAACAGATTGAGCTAAAGTTGCATTAATACTAATAGTGCTTAAAAACAGTAATGTTAGTGCAAAGCCCAACATACTCATATAATTTTTAAGCGTTAAATTCTTTTTGATGTATCTCATTACCTAAGTGTTTTTTATAGCATGTAATTTTTACTGAAGTATAAAACTTGCGGGTGTATAAGCATTCAGTAAAAAAGTTAGTTTATTGTTAACTATAGTAAATTGTTTCCCTGTTAATCACCTCGGAGGTTTACTGGTGTTGTTTTAAGAATTATGTGTTAGCTTCATCAATTTATTCCAGTATAAAACTTACCGGAACGTTTGCATTAAGAGAAAAGATAAGTTTTACCTCTCACCTTGCAGAGTTACTCTAGTGGCTTTAGTAATAAATGCAGTTTATTACCTTTATCGGAACAAGGCGGTGTCTACTTCATATGCAACATTGAAAAGCAAATACAATCTATTTAATTATTGATTATCATAGAGTTCCATATAATCAACTTTGGGAATGTTTTTCCCTAAAGCTTCCAATTCTTTATCCCCATCAAACAAAAGAGGGAAAAATTTGCTATCTAGTACCTGATCCTGTTCCATAGGCGGAAAACTTTTTAAGGCTTCTAACCTGCTGTAGCCCGCTGTGTTTCCTAATGTATTATAGTTCATCGCATTAAGAACAATAGCTCTTCTGGAACGATCTGAAGTATTTGCATAAGATCCGTGCATGGTAAGGGGATGATGAAAGCTAGCATAACCTTTCGGTAATTCATTAGCTATTCTATTATCAAATTGCACTAATTGTTCTTTATTTAAAATTTCCCTTACCGCATCCATATCACCGGTTAATCCGGTAATAGGAAGCAAGCCCCATTTATAACTTCCGGGAACAAAATAGAGACAGCCATTTTCTACATTTGCATCATCTAAACCTATCCAGCAAGTGAGATGATGCATTGGTTTTGTAAATGTCCAATACGAAAAATCCTGATGCCATGCCACTACTCCCCCATGCTTAGCCGGTTTACAAAACAATTGATCATGAAAAAGTCTAAAGGATTGCCCCAGTAATTGATAGGCTGCCATGCGGTACGCTGGTGCCCAGAATAAATCATGAAAACCAGGAGTTACACGCCAGCCACCAATAGCGTGAAAGAGCACCTTGCTGGGATCTTCGGATTCATTACTTTCATAGTGGTAAAATAATTTTTTCTCCTCCTGACTTATGGACTGTAATTTTACAAGTTCCTCATTGAGTATATCTACTTGTTCTTCTGTCAGGACTTTAATTCCCTTGAGATATCCATTTTCCTTAAAAAAAGAAACCTGTTCTTCCGACAACATGTATTGTTCCCATTCCTTTGCAGTCTTCGGTTGCACAAACAT
>NZ_JBFTRT010000433.1:0-4472 GCF_056399685.1 Pedobacter sp. 01N416 | reverse complement strand
CAGTAGCGATGAGCAATCATGATTTTACGGCTATTGGTAAAATCATAACGGTCTCATGTGCTGTGGAATTAAATTTTTTAATCCTTAAAGGATCTAATTGTATAAAGGACTAAAAACTAGTATTTTCTTCCTTTTACGATAGCGTTTAAAAATAAGCCTGCTGTTAACAAACCTAAAACACCACCTAACAAAGCGAAAATGTAGTTTTGCGTAATGATTGCTCCAGTTAAAACTCCGAAGAATAAACCTAAAGCATAATATAACCAGTTGAAATTATTGCTGCTGTTCTCTTGTACACTCATGTTTTTTGTTATTTGGAGGCAAAGTTAATATTTATTTTAAATTTTAATTTGTCATTGTACCCAATATTCTAATTAATTATCAATTCTAGCCAATTTATAATCAGCCTTTTTCAGATAAGTAATCAATTCTGCCAACTTGTTATAAAATTTATCAGTTCTTCTGGCACCGGTACCGATGTGCAACAGCAAGATAAAACCATTTAAACCATTGGGTTTTGTTTCGTTAAAAGTTGTAATCGATTTGTATATCTCATCGCTCGATCGATAACTTTTTCCCATTTCGGGGTAGGTATAATCAGCATTAGATCGTGTGCCCGGAGTGAAATTAATCAATTGTAAACCCTGTGCTTTGGTCCAGTTGGCTATGGTTTGGTTGTACCATTCGTAAGGAGGCAAAAAATAGCCCGCCGCTTCTTTGTTAATCCCAAAACCTGCCATTGCCTGATAATTGTTACTTAAATCGGTTTCGAAATCTGTTCTTGTAACCAAGAGACTATCGCGTTTATTCCAATCACAGTACAATAAATGCTTATCAGAATGTGGACCGAGATAATGCCCGGCGTTTTTTAGTTTTTTGATCAATGATTGGAAATTAGGGTTCCGATAAAAATTTCCGGTAAGAAAAAAGGATGCTTTAACTTTCTCCCGTGCCAGCACCTTGCTTATTTTTTCGCCGCCATCCGCATATTCGTCACCTGTAAAAACCAGGTAGATTTTCTTTTGGGTAGAATCGCCCCGAATGTTCGCACCCAGGCTATAAGTTTTATGGTCGGGTAGGGGTTTAGCCTGCGCTTCCTTGGCCGCTAGTAAATAAATAAGAGATGCCGTTCCGTCCATTGTGGGTTCATTGGTGCTATAATCTCCATAATCATCGTGGTAAACGGCCAGGTCGCTCTGAAAGTCAGCATATTCATCAGCATCATTGAGTTTGATCCCGATTAAACCTTTATAAATATTAGTGTAAACGGGTCCATCAACCAATCCGCCGTTTATGGGATAATTCTTTAAATGGGTAAAGGCCGAGTGTGGAYCGCTTGGTGTATCTCCCCATTGAGGTAAGCCATAAACCATACTCGTTCCCCATGGATTACAGCCAAAAAGCCAATCGAAATTAGCCTGATCCAGCTCGCTATAGGTTTTATCGCCGCTTAATGCCGAGTACCAGCTACACTGTATGGCAAAGGCAACCGTTAAATTATTGCTGCACCAAATAAACGGAACACCACGGTAAAAGGCATTGTTTTTTGCACGGCTCCAAACTTGCTTTATCCCTTGTTGATAATAGTTGATGGCTGTTTTATCGTTCGAATCTTGCTTAGCGATTTCGTAATGACCAAGGTTGATGAAAGGATAATATTGATAATGCGCTGCGGTATCTTTTTGTAGCCAGGGCGTGATGCTTTCTTGCTGGGCGTAGTTTAAGGCCTGTGTCATTTTCTTTTGATCAATCCTTTCTCTTCCGAAATTGAATGATGTTTCGGCGAGTTCCATATCATCAACCCAATTGTCTTCAGCATAAATATAGGGCGATTTTACAGAGGCTGTTTGCGTTACCCCAGGTTTTTGTAATGCAAATTTATAGGCTGTTTTGGCTTTTTTAACAAGTAATCTGGCGTAATTACGATCTACATCTTTAAATAAAACCGATCCTAAATTAAAAGCACTCGTAAATTTAGCTGCAGTAGAGCTGGTACCGGTGGTGTTGTTCATAAATTTGCCCCGCTGCTGTGTTTCGCCGGTAATAAAATAGAGCGGGCGCTCAAAACCTTTTCCATATTGACTGTCTTCTTTTGGAATCCGCATATTGATGTGATCACGGTCATCGGCCAGTTGGTTGAACATGATATTTTTTTGTGGGTGCATTTTCAACAACCAATCCAGTCCCCATTTAGCTTCGTCCAGAACATCAGCAAGGCCGTTTTTTCCATTCAAACCATTCGCCATTTGCCTATCGCTAAACACTTGAGGGAAGTCGCGATAAGCCATTAGTAGGTGATAGGCTGCATTTGCTGAAGTAGTTGAATATTGGAGGTAATCGCTGGCGTCGTGCCAACCACCAGAAGCATCAAAATGTGTACTGTCTTTAATGCCTGCTTTGGCGCCATATAAAACAAAGCCATCGTGGGTATGGCAGCTATCCTTTAAGTACGGATTAAAACCGCTCCGTTGCTGGCGCATATATTGTAAACAGAAATCTGCTGCACCTTTATACACATCGTTATTGATCAACAACAGGGGAGAAACAATACCATTTGCCCTGAGGTAGTAACTCCCTGCACTTTTAAAATCACTGAAATTCAATCGGGCGGTTTGGCTAAAAGGACCATAGCTGCCGAAGTTTTTAATATTGGTTGAGGTATAAACAATTTTATTGGTTTCCTTTTCTACAATTTCGAATTGGGTAGGAATTTCGCCTGTTTTGCTTACCCATACTGCAACTTTAATACTTTCGGTGGGGTAACCGAGCAAATTGATTCTGATCCAACTCTGTTGGACTTTTCTTTGGTTACCAATAAATGAACATAAGAACCATAGGGCAAATGAGAAAGTTGTGGCTAAAAAGAACTTATTTTTCATTGTGACTGATGATTATTTCATTTAAAAATAGGGTTTTATCAAGATAATGTAAAAGAAGTGGGTAAACATTTGGAAATTAATCAATCGTTTGATTAATTTTGTGTCGTTAAAAAGAAATGAAAACAGAAAAAGTAGATAAAAGACAGGCCATTCTCGAGGCAGCTGAAAAGCTGTTTTGCGAGACCGGGTATGAGGGTACCTCCACCCGCCAGATTGCCAAGGAATCTGGAGCAAACATGGCGATGATAAATTATTATTTCGGTTCTAAAGAAGGGGTTTTCGTAGAGATTATGAACGAGCGTATTGCTGGTTTTGCTTCTCAGTTAAAAATCATCAATGAAGATAAGATTTCGGCATTAGAAAAATTGCACAGGGTTATAGAGGGCTATGTAAATAGGATACTGAATAACACTGCGTTTCATAAAATGATGCACAGAGAGCTTTCTTTAACTCAAAGGCCAGAAATGTATGATAAGATAAAAGATGCCATGAGCCACAACATGCAGCTTATCGATCGCATTATTACAGATGGGATTGAAGATGGGACCTTTAACAAGGTTGACGTTCGTATGGTAATCGCCACTATTATGGGCACCATAACCAACATTGTTATCTCTCCCCATAAGGTGATATCGTGCTCCAACTTCGACTTGAACAATCCGAAAGATAAAAAAATGATTAAAGAGCGGACAGTCGCTCACTTACAAAATCTAACAACAGTTTATTTAACAACAAAAAAATGATACCCAGATCAATAAGATTAATGCTTGCGGCGTCATTAATTCCGGCAGCTTTATTTGCACAGAGCTCAAAAGAATTAAACATTAACCAGGCAATAGAACTTGGCATAGCCAACAGTAAAAACTTAAAGCTTTCTCAAAACAAGATCGATCAGGCTGTTGCACAGCTGGAGGTTGTAAAAGACAATGTTTTGCCTACGGCAAACGCAAGTTTTATGTACAATCACGCTGAAATACCAACTACTACCTTTACATTACCCGGTAGCGAATCGTCTTTCCACTTGCCTAAAAGAGCCGATGCTTTTGTGGGAACAGCAGCAGTACAAGAATTGGTATATGGTGGTGGTAAATTAAGGTACGCTAAAGAATCGACCAAATTACTGGCCGATGTTGCACGTTTAGATGCTGATAAAAGCAAAGAAGAAATTACGTATGCTGTTATTAATACCTATTACGCTTTGTACAAAGTATTGCAAAGCAGAAAAGTGGTTGATCAGAATTTAGAATCAATTGCCGCACAGATTAAACAGGCACAGCGTTTCTTCGAGCAAGGTATTGTAACTAAAAACGATGTGTTGCGTTTCCAATTGCAACAGGCAAATGTTACGCTAACTCAAATGGATATTGAGAGCAACCGTAAAGTGATCAATTATAACCTGGATATCTTATTAGGTTTACCAGAAGATACCGAGGTGAAAATTATTGATCCTACTTTAGGTTTAAGAGGAGCGGGTTCTTTAAACGAATATATTGGTTTAGCAATGGCTAACCGCCAGGAGTTAAAACAACTTGATGTGCAGAACCAAGTTGCCGATTTTAACATTAAAACCATTAAGGCAAATACATTGCCTAC
>NZ_JBFTRT010000432.1:0-4474 GCF_056399685.1 Pedobacter sp. 01N416 | reverse complement strand
AACTATTGGTTCCGGCACTGTCGTAGCCGCAGGAAGTGTTGTAACCAAATCTTTTCCAGGAAAAGTAATAATAGGAGGGATTCCCGCCAAAATAATAAAAAATAGAGGGGCCTAGGTTATAATGATTTAAAAAAAAACGCATTTTATTCAAATTAGCATTGCAATTGCATTTACCTGAAGTAAAAATATGAATTTTAATAAAAATACCTATGTTCTTATTATGGCGGGGGGAGTTGGTTCTCGATTTTGGCCCAAAAGTCGTAACCATTTCCCAAAACAGTTTATTGATATTTTAGGAATTGGCAAATCTCTGTTACAACTCACCTATGAACGTTTTTTAAAGATATGTCCAAATGATCAGATTTACATATTGACGAATGAAGGTTATTTTGATTTGGTTACCGAACAGTTGCCAGCCATCTTGCAGCGGAATATCTTGTTGGAGCCAAGCCGGAATAATACGGCGCCTTGTATTGCATATGCTACTTATAAGATTTCGAAACTAAATCCAAAGGCAAATATTGTTGTTGCACCTTCCGATCACTTGATTTTAAAGGAAGAGGTGTTTTTGGAGAAGATTGAAGGGGCATTGGATTTCAGTTCGAAAAATAATGCCTTATTGACCCTAGGCATTACACCGACGAGACCAGATACGGGCTATGGTTACATTAAGTATCAAGATTTGAGTATCGAGAATCAAGGTGTACCAGATGAAATTAAAAAAGTAAATGCCTTTATGGAGAAACCTATTTTGACTAAAGCTGAGGAATATTTAAAAAGTGGCGATTGTGTTTGGAATGCAGGCATATTTATCTGGTCAGCAAGTTCGTTGAAGAAAGCATTTGAAAAGCATGCTCCGGAAATTACTACAGTATTTGAAAGCKGTTTGCTCTTTTATAATACAGTTGATGAAGCCAAATTTATTACCGAAAATTATCCATTAAGCCCTAATATTTCTATTGATTATGCGATACTGGAAAAAGCAGATAATGTATACACTATACCTGCTGATATTGGCTGGTCGGACTTAGGCACCTGGGCATCTTTACACGCGGTTGGCGAAAAAGATGCTGCTAACAACATGGTAAACTTAGAAAAGATTAATTTGAAAGATACGAACAATTGCATTATACACTTACCCAATGACAAAGCAGCGGTAATAAGAGGATTAGATAACTACATTGTTGTTGATGATGGTGATGTGCTTTTGATTTATCCAAAATCGGAAGAACAAGAAATTAAGCAAGTGGCTAAGGATATGGTTAACGATCACGGGAGTAAATATGCTTRGCACTTATAAGATATCGAGAAATAGGTAGTTTCTCGTTTATTATAGTCTTTTTTAGGGTTTAAATTAGACGTATTAATCAACTATTTGCGTGGATGAAGACACTTTTTGTTTCTGCAATCTTTTTTGCTTTACATAATATGAATATTAACTTTTGTTATAATTGTTAAAACAAAAGGACGAGAATATGTTTAAATTTTCTTACTAAACCTGTGAAAGCGAAATAGATGTTGATCTTGAAATTTATTTTATATGCTCGTTAATAACCGTACAGTGGAATAGGTAACAACTCGTGCATAGTTAACAGAAGTAGTAGGCTAAGTGTCTATCGATATAAAGGAAGTATAATATACAATGAATATAGGAATTATTGGAACAAGAGGAATACCAAATCACTATGGCGGATTTGAGCAGTTTGCGGAATATCTCTCTATTGGACTTACCAAGAGAGGACATGCCGTTAGTGTTTACAATTCTCATAAACATCCATTTCAAGAAAGGACTTGGAATGGAGTTGAATTGATTCATCGCTATGATCCGGAAGATAAAATTGGGACAATAGGACAGTTTATATACGATTTTAATTGTATACTAGACAGTAGAATTAGAAAATTTGATATCATACTACAACTTGGTTACACCAGTAGCTCTATTTGGGGTTGGCTTTTGCCTCGTAGGACATCAATAATCACAACAAATGTAGATGGACTGGAGTGGAAAAGAACCAAATTTTCTCCAAAGGTTAAAAAATTTCTTAAATATGCTGAAAAATTAGGTATTAAGTTTAGTGATTATTTGATATCTGATTCAATTGGGATTCAAGACTACTTAAGAGAAACATATAGCAAAAATTCCCTCTATATACCTTATGGGGCAGACATTTTTAAAATCCCAAATGAAGAGTTAATTATAAAATATGATGTTAAACCGTTTGAATATAATATGTTAATTGCAAGGTTGGAACCTGAGAACAGTATTGAGATAATTTTAGATGGTGTGGTGATGGCCAATCAGTCTAGCAAATTTTTGGTAGTTGGAAAACACAATACTAAGTTTGGAACTTACTTAAAAGATAAATTTAAACATTTTAAAAATATCTGTTTTGTTGGAGGGATTTACGACATTAATATTTTAAATAACCTAAGGCATTTTTCTAACTTATATTTCCATGGTCATACTGTGGGGGGAACAAACCCTTCATTACTTGAAGCTATGGCTTCTCAATCACTAGTTGTCGCAAACCAAAACATTTTCAACGAATCGATTTTAGGTGCCGATGCATTTTACTTTAGAAACCAAAATGATGTTTGCGATGTACTGAGAAAGGTTAAAARGCAAGATAATTTGAATTTAATAACTAGGAACGAATTTAAAATCAATGAAACATTCTCCTGGGATAATATTATAAGTCAATATGAAGCCCATTTTATAGATATTTATAATGCTAAGAAAAAAGTGTCTTAATATTTGACCACGTCAATAATTGTCATAAATATTAAAATGATTCCTATCTATAAGCAAATTATTGTCTCAGTTAAGATCCCTAAGAGAGGAATGGTACGACAAATAATCTGTCCTTGCCAATTAAAGGATTTGGTTCTATAGATAAGTATTTCAAAGAAGAGAATACAATTTCTATGAATCTACAGAAAAGTTGAATTAGTCGACTATTTATTAGCTCATAAATATTCTTCTTTATAATGCTTATTATTAAGTTTATATTGTAAAAAAATATTGGTTTTTAATTTGTTAATGTTTATTTAACTTTGCGTTCAGGTTTTAGGCATTAATTTTGTTCATTACGATTCACTTAAAACAAAAACAGAGGATAAATGTTTAAGTCTTCCCTTTAAGCCTATGCAAACACGTTACTTATTTATACTTAAATATATTTTACCAATAACTGACCTGATTATGGTCAATATTGTGTACTTTTTTGCCTACGAATTTACCGCTTATATGGGTAAAGCCGTAAGTTCTGAATTACAATGGCATTATATCGTGGTGTGTAATCTGATCTGGATTGTGAGCACTACAAGTTTTGGACTTTATAGCGAATATGGGTCGCGTAGGATTGAGCGAATCTATCGCGGAACTTGGAAAAGTGTGGTTTTACATGCAGTGTTGTTTTCTATTTACCTTTTCTTTTCTAAACAAAATGATTTCTCGAGATCTTTTCTGGTGATTTTTTATGGTATGCTGGCCATTCTATTTTTAGTGAACCGTTTTATTGGGACCTCGTTTCAGTTTTTACTATTTAATCATTTACGAGGTGTTAAATCTGTAGCCATTATGGGGAATAATCCTACAGGTTTGCAATTGGCCAGTTATTTTGAGAAACAACGTTATATCGAATTTCATGGGTTTATCAATGATATGCCAGAAGATTACCTAGATCGGAATGGTCAAATTTCTGATGTTGTAGGCCGTCAATTTAAAATGGCGGTTGATAAAGGGATTAAAGATATTTATGTGACCATCGCTCCAGAAAGGATGGCTGATATGGCATTATTAACAGAAGAGGCAGAACGTCAATGTGTGCGCTTAAAGTTTATTCCGGATATTAGTGGCGCCTTATTGTCACCTTATACGGTAAGTTATTTGGGTAACGAATTTCCAGTAATTTCATTACGCTCTGAGCCTTTAGAGAAAATACACAACCGATTTAAGAAACGTGCAATTGATGTGGTATTTAGTGGCCTGGTTATTCTATTCGTGCTAAGTTGGTTATATCCCATTATTGCTTTGTTAATTAAAATGCAAAGTAAAGGCCCAGTACTATTTAAGCAATTGAGAAGTGGCCGGGACGATGAGCCTTTCTGGTGTTTTAAATTTAGAAGCATGCGCATGAATGCTGACAGTGATAAACGGCAGGCGAGTAAAAATGATGATCGTATTACATCGATAGGTAAATTCCTTAGGAGATCAAGCTTAGATGAGCTGCCACAATTCTTTAATGTATTTATGGGGCACATGAGTGTGGTGGGGCCCCGACCACATATGTTGAGCCATACCGAACAGTACAAAGGTATTGTAGATCAATTTATGGTTCGCCACTTTTTAAAACCAGGTATTACAGGTTGGGCACAAGTAAACGGTTACCGTGGTGAAACGAAGGAAGATTACAAAATGGTAAAGCGGGTAGAACACGATATTTGGTACTTGGAAAACTGGAGTGCTATGCTG
>NZ_JBFTRT010000431.1:0-4480 GCF_056399685.1 Pedobacter sp. 01N416 | reverse complement strand
AAATATATGATTGTTCTAAACGGTAAAAAAGAATAAAATGGAAGAAAATGATTTTGTTTCAATCTGGCTGGAAGAAACCGGAAATCCAGCAATTGAGAAACTAGCGCAGCTAAATCTTGAAGTTGCCAATAAAACCACAAAAGTACTTGCAGAAAAAGGTGCAACAGAAAACGATCTTGCTTCCATACTGGATATTAATCCTGATGAAATTAAAAGGTGGTTAACTGGCAAACATGTCTTCAGCATCAAAACCATTAACGAAATTGTTATTGCAATGGCCGAAATTACTCAAAGAGAAGAGCAGCCTGAATTCCAATAAATATTCTATTATACTTTTAGTCGTTGTTAAGCGCTAGTTAAATCAATACAATCTTCCTTTAGGGTTATAAAACAGTCCTTTAATTGAATTTTAGCATATTTATTTGCAAAAATATTTAAAATAGGGTGTACTTAGCAGGCCTAGCCCAACTGACAGGGCTACAGTTGAAGCATTTAATTATTGGGGGCTATCCTTAATTATTTATCTACTGTAGTTTCGTTAAAGTTCACCGTTTTGAGCTTACTTACATTCTTTTGTTCGATGGCTTTTCCGGCATAACCAGGTTTATTTACACCCCATACCACATTGCTGTTAAGTAAACTGATGTATCCCGTATTTTCAAAATAAAACCCTGCAATTGCACTTTTAACAAGTCCTTCTACATTGCTCGGCCTACGATCGTATACGCCTCCTTCTTCCTTTGTGGTTTTATCAAGATAAACACTAACCTGATCAAAGTAGATCTCTGAAATTTTATCGGGGCTTTCGCCGCTGATATACACACCACTTTCTCCCGTACATCTGATATTGCTGAAATAAATATTTTTAACCGCTCCTACCTTTCCCTTGGTTTGTCCTTTTGGTAAACGCCAACCAGCATCTTTATTGTTGCTGGTTGCTCTTGGGTAAGCAGTAATATAAATCGGCTCTGCCTTGCCCCACCATACATCCGAAAAAAGTTTGGATTCGATAAACAGGTTGGAGAAAATTACGTTGTTTACTGTGCCCTCATCACGGTTTTGAATACCAATGCCGCGGTTGCTTTTCCTGATATTACAATTATTGATGAGCACATTACTGATCCGGTCCATATTTTCAGAACCTATTTTAATGGCGCATGAGCTAGAGGTCATGGTGCAGTTACTAATCACAATATTTTCGCAGGCACCATATTCTTCAAATTCACGTCTGTTTTTTAAGCAGATACAATCATCACCTGATTCGATAAAACAATTGGTAATCCTCACATTTTTACTATGATCAAGATCAATACCATCGCTGTTACGGATTTTAATACTGTTCAACAGCGTAATATTCGATATCGATACATCATTACAACCCACTAAATGGACCGTCCAGTAGGCTGAATTCTGAAAAGTTACCCCATCTATGTTCAGTTTATTACAACCGATCAAAGTAAGCAAATGCGGCCTGGGGTCTACAACATTAAAGGGTTTTAACACATATGAGTCGCTAAGCTCCTCCCCCATAAACGAAATCCCATTTCCATCAATTACACCTGTTCCACTGATGCTTACCTGTTCTAGTTTTTCCCCGCCTATCCAAACGGTTCCCTCGCCTTTGTTTTCACGAAAGGCACTTTGGGTATATAATTTTTCATCCGGACTAGCCAAGAGCTTAGCACCACCCTCCACTCTTAAATCGATGAACGATTTTAAGTTAAAAGGACCAGTTAAAAACACATAACCAGCTGGTACAATTACCTGCCCACCGCCTGCTGCAGCACAGGCATCGATGGTTTTCTGAATAGCAGCTGCATCATTGGTTTTGCCATCGCCAACTGCGCCGTAGTTTTTAATATTGTATAATTTATTTTGGGCCAGCGTGCCGAAAGAAATCAGCATTGCAAAAAAGAGTAATATTTTGATCTTCATTTTCAATTCATTAGGAATAAATACATAGAGCTATTTTAGGCAAAGACCCGTTTACCAAAAAACGGTATAAAGTGCTGCAAGAATACCACATATTATAACCGAGGCAATGGTAAATGCCGGAGTAACCTTAAACATGCTACGGTCTATTTCAAGACCCTGTGGATTATCTTTACTTTTCGGATCGGTTAACGTAACCAAAACCATCAAAATAATGATGATCACAAATACCCACGACATCCTGTTTAAGAAAGGGATTGGCTCAATGGCCCCATTGGTTAATGTGGGTAAAAATTTAAACAAGATAGATAATGGTATAGTTAGTAATGCAGCAGTTAGGGCTGCACGTGAAGTGGTTTTTTTCCAGAAAAAGCCCAGTAAAAAGATGGCAAAAACACCCGGTGAAATAAAACCGACATATTCTTGAATAAATTGATAAACCTGATCAAAACTTCGCAATGCAGGCGCAATAACGATAGCAATTAAGGATGCAATAACCACAGACCACCGACCAACTGAAACCAAACGTGTTTCTGAAGCTTCGGGTTTGATAAACTTTTTGTAAATATCAAGCGTAAATATGGTGGCTATACTATTGCATTTCCCTGCTAAAGAGGCCACAATAGCAGCAGTAAGTGCGGCAAAAGCAAGGCCTTTAATCCCTGCAGGCAATAAATTCATAAGTACCGGATAAGCATGATCTGGTTTAACCGTTCCTGCGGCATCGAGCATTTCTGAATGAAAATAACCACGTTGATAAAGCACATAAGCCGCAATACCTGGAATAACAACAATTACCGGAATTAGTAATTTTAAAAATGCAGCAAATATTAGTCCGTTGCGCCCGGTTTTTAAATCGGCTCCCAACGCCCTTTGAACGATATACTGGTTACAGCCCCAGTAATTTAAATTATTGATCCACAAACCACCTACCAGTACCGCAATACCTGGCAGTTCGTTGTAGAATTTATCTCCTTTCGAAAATATCATATGAAAATGATCAGACGCTTCACTGCGTAATAATGGAAGCGAGGCTAAAACACTTGGCGCATCTAATTTTTCGGCTACGAGTTTAAGTGCCATATAACAGGTAATCAACCCACCTGCAACTAAAACAAAAACCTGTATTACATCGGTATAACCAATTACCTTCATCCCACCCAGCGTAATGATAGCAGAAAAAATGGCCAGGAAAATGATGCATATATTAAAAGGAACGCCTGTAATGGTTTCAATAGCAATGGCACCAAGAAAGAAAATAGACGTCAAGTTTACAAACACATAAACGAGTAACCAAAAAACAGCCATCAGTGTACTCACCGTATTATTATAGCGGTTAGACAGGAACTGTGGCATAGTGTAAATTTTGTTCTTAATATAAATGGGTAGAAAGAATATGGCTACAATAATTAGCGTGGCGGCTGCCATCCATTCGTAACTTGCAATGGCAAGCCCCATAGCAAAACCCGAACCCGACATGCCAATAAAATGCTCGGCAGAAATATTAGACGCAATGATAGATGCACCAATTGCCCACCAGGTAAGTGAGCCTTCTGCCAGAAAATAATCTTTGGTATCGGTACGCTTTTTTTTCTTGCTCCGATAAACCCAATAGCCATATGCCGAAACAATAATAAAATACATCAAAAAAACAGCATAATCGAATGCAGACAGGTGGTTCATATAGATTTTATATTTGGGTTTTTTAAAAATCAGAAAAAATCCCAATGTTGGGGGCTAAATTCGATTATTTAATTACGTAAACGTTTTCGCCTAGCTTGTAGCAACAACATAGACTTATCCCCGTTAGCAGCCTGTTGATTCGCGCTTAGTGAGCACCGATTTCAATATAATATTCTGTTCATCATCCAGTTGTTTATTATTGAGAATTTTGAACAGGCATTTTGCCGCTTCGCGCCCGATTTCGAAGGCCGGCTGTGAGATTGTGGTAAGTGAGGGGCTCAACAGTTTTGCGGTACTCAGGTTCGAAAAGCTCAGTATTTTCACATCATCCGGAATCTTAAGGTCCATTTCTCTACAGGCGCAATAAGCAGGAATAATAAATTCTTCAATGGAAGAAAAAAGAGCATCGGGCTTATACTTTTTAAGCAGTTCCTTTATATGTTGCAGATTAAGGTCTTCGTCATCCTGATATTTAACAACGGGCTGCTCATCAGCAGCTATTCCATGCGTTTTCAGTGCATCAAGATAACCTGCAAACCTGGCTTTACCAGCTGGAAGATTTTCCAACCCATATAAATACGCAATTTTGGTACAACCGCATTCAATTAAATGCTCAGTCGCCTGAAAAGCAATTTCGTAATCATCGGTAGTTACTTTAACTGCATCCAGGTTTTCATAAACGCGGTCAAAAAACACCAATGGAATTTTCTTAACCAGGTTGGTATAATATTCACTGTTATACTCGCTGCTCGATACTGATGTAAGAATACCATCTACCCTGCCATTTAATAAACTATTGGTGAAGGCAACTTCTGCTTCTATATTCTCGTGGGTTTGATAAATAAGTACATGGTAACCGTATTGC
>NZ_JBFTRT010000430.1:0-4490 GCF_056399685.1 Pedobacter sp. 01N416 | reverse complement strand
ATATTTATCAATAAAAGTATCTTTGCGGTTATGCAATTGGCCAAAGAGGTTAAATATTTAATTCACAAGGAAGTATTGTTAGAGTGGCGCTCCAAATATACCATTAACGGTGTATTGCTCTATGTGGTTTCTACCATTTTTACTTGTTACCTCTCTTTTGTTAGCTTGGGCGATAAATTAACATGGAATGCCTTGTTTTGGATTATCATGCTTTTTGCCTCTATCAATGGCGTATCGAAAAGTTTTTTGCAAGAAACTAAAGGCCAGCAGTTGTACAGTTACATTTTGGCGAGTCCGGCAGCTGTTCTTATTTCAAAGATGATTTACAACGTGCTTTTAATGCTTGTTTTAACCACACTTGCCCTTGGTTTTTATATTTTGGTTTTTGGTACATATAATGACACGAATTTATTAATGTATTATCTAGCTATAGTACTAGGTGCAATTAGTTTCTCAACCGTTTTTACAATGGTTTCGGCCATAGCAAGTAAAGCCGGTAATGGTGGAATGTTAATGGCGATTTTAAGCTTTCCAATTATTATTCCCATTCTTATACTTTTAATTAGATTAGCTAAGAATGCTGTGGATGGTTTACCATGGGATACCAGTTATGATGAAATAGGCATGCTTTTAGCAGTTAATGCAGTTACGGTTGCAACCGCTTTATTGTTATTTCCTTACCTTTGGAGGGATTAAATTGGCCAATATAAATCAAAATAATTTATAAATAATATATGCGTAAAACGTGGTGGAAAATTTTGGGCTCCATATTGGTTTTGTATTCAACAATTGGAGGATTACTGATCGGTGTACCTAGATTGGCAATTTTGAATGAGACCATAAGAAATTTATACTTTCATGTGCCAATGTGGTTTGCCATGATTACACTATTTTCTATCTCAGTTTTTTATAGTGTTATGTTTTTACTTAAGGGTAAAGAAAGCTACGATACAAAAGCTGTTGAAAGTGTAAATGTAGGTGTGGTTTTTAGTATACTTGGCTTAATAACAGGATCTTTTTGGGCTAAATTTACCTGGGGGCAGTTTTGGAGTTTTGATGTAAAGCAAAATTTTAGTGCGATTGCCATATTATTATATTTTGCTTATTTAATTCTTCGAAATGCAATTGATGAAGAACAAAAAAGAGCAAAAATATCTGCCATCTATAATATCTTTGCTTTTCCTATGATGGTTGTACTTATTATGGTACTCCCAAGATTATCAGACTCATTACACCCTGGTAATGGTGGAAATCCTGGTTTTAACAGTTACGATTTAGATAGCAGAATGAGAGCCGTTTTATATCCGGCATTTATTGGCTGGTCAATTATTGGCTTTTGGATTTATACTATTCGTTTTAGATTACGTTCATTAGAAAACAAACAACAAGAAAACTAACATGAAGAAGACTCTTTTCTCCCTGATATTAATGATGGCCGCCATGCAATTATTTGCGCAGGATAATGGCGTAGAAATGGCTGATAGCCTTCGCAGCAATGGAAAGATATATGTTGTGGTAATATGTATCGTAATTATTCTTGTGGGTTTGTTGGCCTACCTGTTCTCAATCGATAAAAGATTAAAGAAAATCGAAAAAGAAAACCAAACTGATAAATAATAGCGTAAATACGATTCTGGTTAAAACCATATTAGGCTTTAATGGCTGGTAAGTAGCTATGTTTTAAGATTAAATTTGTTATTTTTTTGTGTTTATCTCATTGTAAAAGAGGTTTTTGCTAATTTTAAAAGCCCTAATTAAAAATACAGAGTAGTAACCACATAAAATACCTACATCACAGTATTGTTTTTTGGTAATTTATTGATCAAGTTTGGTTAGTTATAAATTAAATCAACGGGACGATTTAGGTTAAATTAAGAAGTGGTCAACACAATTGGTCACTTTTTTTATGTCCTGTTTTTTATTCGTATTTGCAATATTCGTAATATTGATCTGTTTTTTAGCTTCTATTTATTGAACGTTGCAACAAAAGGCTATTTTGAATATTTTTTTTATAAATTTTTTTAGATCAAAATAGCCTGTGTAAAACCTATAAAAATAGTCGTTTTTATGATGTAGGCTACCTAAGATATCTGCATTTAAACGTGTTTGGGTATGGTTTTTCGACAGTTTTCTCCAACGGGTATAAAAACTGTTGTTGAGCTAAAATAGAATGGTGTTTGCTTTACACTAAGTCTTTTTGCATTTGGATATGTGCAGTTTTTTTAGGCAATTTTGCACCGAAAACTTATTCAATATAAAAAATAAATAATGGCTAATCTAGCAGACGAGAACAAGTTCTTTGCAGATGTTTGTAAGAACTTTGACAGTGCGGCTCAATTCACCAATCATCCAGAAGGTTTATTGAACCAGATTAAAACATGTAATAGTGTGTATCGTTTCCAGTTCCCAATCCGCCGCGGAAACGGTTTTGAAGTAATTGATGCTTGGCGCGTAGAACACTCTCACCACATGAGCCCTACCAAGGGTGGTATCCGCTACAGTGAAATGGTAAACGAAGATGAGGTTATGGCGCTTGCTGCCTTAATGACTTACAAGTGCGCTATTGTTAACGTTCCATTTGGTGGCGCAAAAGGTGGTATTAAAATTAACACTAAACAATACAGTGTTGCCGAGTTAGAAACCATCACCCGCCGTTATACTACAGAATTAATTAAGAAAAATTTTATTGGCCCTGGTATCGATGTTCCTGCTCCTGATTATGGATCTGGCGAACGCGAAATGAGCTGGATTGCCGATACCTATATGACTATGAATCCTGGTCAGTTAGACGCTTTAGGCTGTGTAACTGGTAAACCAATTGCTTTACATGGTATCCGTGGCCGTAAGGAAGCTACAGGGCGTGGTGTTGCTTATGCCGTACGCGAATGTGTAGAAGTGGCAGAAGATATGGCTAAAATAGGCTTTAAAGCTGGTTTAGGCGATAAAAGAGTAATCGTTCAAGGTTTAGGTAATGTGGGCTACCACTCGGCTAAATTCTTGGCAGAATTTGGTGCTACCATTGTAGGTTTATGCGAATTTGAAGGTGCTATCTACAATGCAAACGGATTAAATGTTGATGAGGTTTTTGCACACCGTAAAAACACGGGTTCAATTTTAGGTTTCCCAGGCGCTAAAGATTTTAAAAATTCGATGGAAGGTTTAGAGCAAGATTGTGATATCATTGTTCCTGCAGCTTTAGAAAACCAATTTACCGAGCTAAATATCCGTAATATCAAGGCAAAAATTATTGCCGAAGGTGCAAATGGTCCAACAACGCCAGAAGCTGAAACAATTTTTACCGAAATGGGCGGTATCATCATTCCTGATATGTATTGCAATGCGGGCGGTGTTACGGTTTCTTATTTTGAGTGGTTGAAAAACCTTTCTCACGTGGCTTTCGGTCGTATGGAGAACCGTTATGCAGCTAATTCAAATGCAAATCTGATCAATACTTTAGAAAACCTAACCGGTAAAACGATCCTTCCTGAGCATCGTTTAATGATTGTTAAAGGTGCATCTGAAATGGAATTGGTAAACTCTGGTTTAGAAGACACTATGATCCATTCTTACCATGAAATCCGCGAAACATTAATGAACAAACCGGCAACTCAAACATTAAGAACAGCTGCTTTTGTAAATTCAATCGATAAAATTGCGGTTTCTTATATGAATTTAGGTGTTTGGCCATAATCAACTAATCGTCATTGCGAATCCCGATCCTTTATCGGAATGTGGCAATCTTATTATGAAGCCTTGCAGGATTAAAACTGCAGGGCTTTTTTGTGTCCAAGTTCGTTATCACAAATTCCGATTTGAATATTTAGCTGATCGTGTAAGCCATTTCTAGCTTTTTTGTTTTGGAAATAAATGGTCTGTATTGCATAGGGGCGGGTTGGCCCTGCTGTACCTCCTGCCAATTGAAGGAATTGGCATCCGTCCCATCAGGTTTAGAAACAAGGGGTAGTTGGCAAAGTGCACAAAGAGGATGACTATATCTGTTCTGAACCTGTTGAAGGACAGCGTTATTCCACGGGCTATTTAATCTATGCCAATCACCTTAAATCAACAAAAAAACAAAAAATGCTTTATAGTCCTTTCAATATTTGATAAAGCGAATTAATATCCTTATTCATCAATGTTAAGTTCCCGTCAAACCGCATCTGCTTTCCACCAATTAATTTTCCGATAACCTGAAGTGTTTTGTATGTTTTAAGATAACTGCTAAACTGAGCCATATTTGATTGTTTATGCAGCTTTTCAAAATTAATAAAGAAGTAGAAAAAATCTGGAGAGGGGGCGGGTACATTTTTGAAAGACATCTGTCTTTTTGTTCCGAAATAAAGCTTTTTGAGATCACTTTCTACGAAAACCTGATAGAGCGGAAATGCACTTTTGTTAACTTGGTTGCTATCTAAATTAATAATTTTTTGTTTGGCTAAATAATTTTTTAGACCATTTGCATCTGCATGTATAGCAATAGAGAATTGTGG
>NZ_JBFTRT010000429.1:0-4494 GCF_056399685.1 Pedobacter sp. 01N416 | reverse complement strand
ATACCACTTCGTTTAAATCTAAATCTGGTGCCGAATCTTCTTTGGCAAAATTGAACAGTTCGGAACGTCTGCTGCTTTCATTCACCGCCACATTCCGTGTATCTAAATCAATAAGCGGCTGAATCACATTATAAGGTGTAAAATCAGGCGTAGCCGTAAAACATTCATACAGTGGCATAGCTGCAGCATCGTACTGGCTCATTGGCGGCAAACCTAAAATAAGTTCCATTGTTCTTAAAAATCCGGAAGTAGAATACATCGTATGAACAGGCGTATTCCGCTTAACATAAGGGCCAACCACATATGCTGGCGAACGGTGCGCATCAACATGATCGGGGCCATTCTGTGCATCATCTTCCAAAATAAAAACAACCGATTCTTTCCAGATTGAGCTATGCGATAAATGCTCCAAAATACGGCCCACAGCTAAATCGTTATCGGCAACTGCTGCCTGTGGCGAGTATTTACCTTTCTTTTGTCCGCTGGTGTGGTCGTTAGATATTCTTAAAGTATTAAATTGTGGCACAACACCAGCCACCAATAACGAATCGAAATCATGCTGCCATGCATCAACCCGCACCTGATCTTTAATATCCATATCAAACCCGGGCGAAGCCGTGCACATATGGCCCTGTAGCGATTTAATATTTGCTTTTCCATAATCGCCAAACTCACCATAACTGCGGTAGCTTACCCCTGCCCTTTGGCAGTAATCCCAAATAAAACCACCTTTTGGGTAAGTAACCGGCCTGCCGCCTTCGAAGGTGGTACTTCCGCCGCGTGCACCATAACTGGTAGGCCATGTTTTCTCGACTACATCTGTAGCATAAGCGGCCATGCTCCAGTTGTGTCCATCGGCACTTACCTCTGCATCAACATAGAAATTATCAAGCAGCACATAGTTTTCGGCAAAGGCATGCTGGTTAGGTGTAATTTTTCTACCAAAAAGTGTTAATGTAGAATCGCCGTTTCCTTTTGGCATATCGCCAAGCACCTGATCGTAGGTCCTGTTTTCTTTAATAATATAAAAAACATGCTTAATGGGCGATTTTTCGCCCTGTTTACGCGGAATAGGATTTCCGGCTTCACCATCGGCCATGATAGTCCGCTTATCAGTAAAGGGCGTATTGGCATACACCTGTTTGGTATATGCTTTTAACTGCTCAGGTTTTGGTGCATCAATAAAAGATAAGGTTCCTTTAAACAAACCGGCAATATACTGCAGCCGGCTATTGGCCGTACTTCCCATATGGTAGCCACTATTATCAACTTTAGAAATAGGTTGTGGCCCTTGAGGGTTGGCCATAGGTGTATTGCCCTTACCATTGGTAACCAAAATTTTCGAGCCCAAAACCTTCACACTCGTTGGGTACCAGCCTACCGGGATAAAACCCTGACTTAAACTTAATCCAGGTTTGCTCACATCAAAAACTGCCAAACAGTTGTTATCTGCATTGGCGATGTACAAAGTTTTCTCGTTGGTACTTAAAGCTAAACCATTAGTGGTAGAACCTGTTAACTGTGTGGCATAAAGGGTCGTAGCAATGGTTTCGATCACCTTATTGTTCGAAGTATTGATTACCGAAACGGTATTATCGTTGGCATTGGCTACGAATAAAATATTTCCTTTTTTATTAAGCAATAGTTCATTTGGGTGATCGCCAACAGGAATGCGTTGTGAGATGCTTTCTGAAACTAAATCGATAACCGCAACAGATTTTCCACCCCAGAGCGAAACGTATAATTTACTTTCATCTGCAGATAAAACACAACTGTAAGCAATTGCAGGAAGCTGGATTTTTTTCAGGATCTGCTTTTCTGTGGGGTTGATAATGTATAAACTGCTGTCTTCTTTGGTTACCGTATATAACTTACTGTTGTTTTTGTTTACAACAATCCCCGCCGGACTGATTTTTCCCTTTGGCCAAATGGGACCTAGTTTAATAGTATCGCTTTTGCCAAGTTTATTGTTCTGGATATTAAAATCTAAAATCCAGTTGTCGTTACCGCCTGAAGCGTAAAGGTGTTTTTCGTCTTTACTAAAAGCAATGCCGTACCACGATTTACTTAGCACTTTTTCATCGATAATCTTTTCTGTTTTGGCATCAAGCAATTGCAGCGACTGGGTACTTTGTCCGTTGTTGGTAATGGCAAGATATTTACCCGAGGCGCTGAGCTGCATATTTAAAGGCAAATCACCCAATTGTAACGAATGCCCTGCCGGGCTCAGCTTCCACCCATTAGGCAGTAAAATCTGCTGTGTACTTTCGTTTTTGCCTGGCCATTGTGCAAATCCTTTTTGGATGAGCAGGAAACCGAATAATATAAATATATATGACTTTTTCATTTTCTTAAATTGATTTAGCAACACCTAGCGATGAAGATTAAAATTAACCAGCGCCCTGATGGTGTAACCGTTACCAGATGCTACGGAACCGATTTCGCGGATGGCCTCTGATGGGATTACCTGACTACGGGTTGCATAAAAAACAGGCCCACCAGAAAGAGAGAACGAAAGTTTCGAATGGTTTGGTTCCAGATTGATTGATGGCCCGATCATTACCTTTGCACCACCTTCTGCTTCATCCTTTTCCCAAAAGCCTTCTAAATCTTGACCTAAGGCTTCAAAGCCAAGGTATAAAACGTTAGAAACACGATGCTGATAACCAAAACTGCTTATAAAATCGAGCTTATCCCTTGTTTTATCAAAAGCTTTTTCGAAACGAAGGTTACCGGCCATTCGCCAGTTTGTCTGATCAAATGAAGCGGTAATGCGGCTAATCGCTGAACCAATGCTCGACCAATCTCTGCTTAAACCTAAACCAGCACCTAACCTAAAACCAGCTATGCCTTTACCGCCCACTAAATCTCTAATTACTTCAGCTTGTTGCGCAGAGGTTACACCTCCCGAATTGGCAAAACCGATTGCTGCTGTTGCATACAAGGTAAACCTGCTGCCTAAATAGCCCTTAACACCAAACTGTTGCCCTAAACCATCATAACCGAACTGTCCATTGGTTCTTTCGCCATAACTTCCTGAATAATGAATATTCCAACGGGGATTTTCTGCTGTTAAGGTATTCAGCGAAAACAGAAAGGGCTGAGCGGCATCAGTTCCTGTTTTGATTTCAGGCTTGGCTTCATTTATTTTCTGTGCGGCACAGCTTAAGACGGTACCAGCAAAAATGAGCATCAAAATTGTCTTTTTCATTGCAATGATCTATCAATTAAAATTTGGTTTCATTTAATAGTGGCGATTGACTTGCATTTACCTGATAAGTCTGGATCTTATCATTTTCATCAACCTCTACAATGCGGTAACCTTTATAGGCCGTACCCCAGTTTCCACCGATGTGTGCATCGAAAAAGTGCGGCAGTTTATCGGTATAAAAAACGGCATCGAGACTGTGGTCGTGCCCATGGAATACTGCTTTTACATTTGCATAACTGTGCAGCAGTTTAATCGTATCCGGACATTCTATAAAAGGGCTTTCGGGCACCCAGAAATGAGGGGGAATATGCAACACCACGAAAACAGTTTTCAGGTTTTTAAACTTATCGAGTTCCTGCTTTAAAAAATCGTTGTTAGGGCATAAATAAGTGCCTTTGGTATCAGAAGTATTGGCCAAAACAAAACCTACTCCATTTTTTTCGAAAGAAAAGTTATCCTCATAGCCAAAAACCGATTTCCAGATCTTTGCATCGGCATGATCGTGATTACCCGGAATGGCATAAAAAGGAACTTTAAGTTTATCGTAATATTCCTTTTTTACTTCTGATAATAGTTCCGGACGATCGTGTACAAGATCTCCGTTAATGATCACAAAATTGAGTGGGTTTTTATCGTGCGATTCATTTAACCACTTCACAATATTCTCATGGTGCAATTTGTACTCCGTTCCAGGCTGACCATAATGTCCATCGGATGCGATGGCAAAACGCAATTTAGGAGCTTTGCCCAGTCTGGCAGGCGCGGTGTGTTCTTCAGCGAATGAAGAAAAAACTGGCGAAATACTGGCCACAACAGCTGCGGCCAAACTATTTTTTAGAAAAAATCGTCTGTTAGACATAAGGATGGGATATGTTTTGTATCAAAGCCCAATATTAGGATGACCAGGCTTCTTAAACATAAATTTAATGTTATGATTAGGTTAACCAAAGCATATCTGTGTATCAATTTTATAACAGAAAGGTCCTTGAAAATTCAGCTTAAATTTTATTCCTCGGTCTGTGTCCTCACAGAACGAAAAACAATAATTTCTTCCTATTGAGTACTTGATAARAGCAAACCTGAAGGTCTGTGAGGACACAGACCTTGGATTAGTGATTGAAACTACCGGAACCTTTCTCCCAGTTTTTATTGCTGTTGCTACTAAAGGAAAGATCCTTCATTGCATTCAGGATGACAAATCCCTAAAATTGGGCGTCATTCCCGCGCAGGCGGGAACCACGAAGTGCTCAGCGAAGCTAATCGTAATGCAATAGCTTTAAATC
>NZ_JBFTRT010000428.1:0-4495 GCF_056399685.1 Pedobacter sp. 01N416 | reverse complement strand
GTACATGAGATCGGCCATATGGTGGGCTACTCACATGATTCGAGTATGACCTATCCAACCGCTGATAACAGGGGCGCTGTTGTGGCTACAGGGAATATATATAAGGGAATGATCGCAAAGAAAGATTTACCGATCACAACGGGCAATTATTACCTAAAGACAGATTTATAATGCATCGTATTTATGGCTTATTTCATCTGCATTTGCGGAGGGGGTAACGTATTGACCATTATCTATAAGCTTCGGGATCGGGAAGGGAAGACTTTCCGTATTTTCTGGCCAAAATGCCATGAGCTCAACTTAAAATTAAACAAACCAAATAAAAATGAAACAAACCTCTTTTAACATTAAGCACTATAGTTTTGTACTGGTATGTACGTTAACAATGATGGTCGTACTTTCAGCTTTTCTATGGCTTTCGCCAAAAAGTGAGTTGATAAAAGATGATTTTACCGTTGCCGAAAAACAGTATAGAGAACTGCTGAAAACCTCAACAGACTTAACCCGTTTTCCACGTACCATAAATCAAGACCGTTCTTTAAAAAGTACCGATATTAAGGATTGGACACAAGGCTTTTTTGCTGGAAATCTGTGGTATATTTATGAATATACTAAAAATCCGGAATGGAAAGCTGCAGCAACCAAATGGACAGAGGCCTTGGAGCAAGCACAATTTTTAACTCAACACCACGATATAGGATTTGTAATGTACTGCTCTTATGGCAATGCAATGAAGTTTGAGAAAGATCCCAAAAAATTGGATCAATACCGGAAAATCCTGATCCAATCAGCAGAGTCGGCTTTAACCCGTTTCGATCCTAAAGTAGGGCTGATCAAATCATGGAATGAAAAAAAATCGTGGGACAAGAAAACCACCTGGAAATATCCGGTTATTATTGATAATATGATGAACCTGGAGCTGCTTTGTTATGTATCTAAAATTACGGGTAACCCTAAGTATAAAAATGCGGCCATCAGCCATGCTTTAAATACGATGAAGAACCATTTTAGACCCGATTTTAGCACCTATCACGTGGTTGATTATAGTGCAAATGGTAAAGTATTGCACAGGCAGACCAATCAGGGCTATGCAGATAATTCTACATGGTCTAGAGGGCAGGGCTGGGCCATTTACGGCTTTACGATGATGTACAGAGAAACCAAAGATAAACGCTTTCTGGAAGCTGCACAAAAGGCAGCTGATTTTTACCTGAACAATCCAAACCTGCCAAAAGATAAAATTCCTAACTGGGACTTTAACGAGGGGCAGAAAGGCTTTACTCCAGATTGGGACTATGAGTCAAGAAAACTTTCTTATATCCCTCGCGATGCTTCTGCGGGCGCTCTTGTAGCCTCTGCCTTAATAGAGCTGAGTACTTTTTCTAAGGATAGCAAAAAGTATTTCAAACCCGCTGAACAAATGTTACAATCATTGTCTGATAGTACATATCTGGCTAAGCCGGGCAGCAATTCTGGTTTTATATTAAAACACTGTGTAGGTAGCTATCCACATAATTCTGAGATCGATGTTCCGTTGATATATGCTGACTATTATTTTATGGAAGCCTTATTGAGGTACCAAAAAATAAAAGAATAAGCACTTTAAGGCTGTTGTCTGGTATAAGCCCCAGAAACAGCCTTTTAAGCTAATTATTGCTACCTATAATCCTTAAATTGAGTAGCGTTAGGCTGCTGGAAGGAGGTAGATACAGACCATATTTTATGCTGTTTTTTAGCGGTGATATGCTATATTTTGAAAATAGCCCCGATTGTAGGATGATTGAATGGATACGTAGAAAAATAAACTTGTCGTGATGTGACAGGCTTTTGGGATAGTTATGGAGCCGTTGGATGGCGTGCTCCTAGACTTTTTATAACAAAACGATGGTTATCTCGCTATTTCTCCATTTATTAAAACTATGCATATTAGAAAATGTTCAGGCGTATGCATAAATTCATAAGACTTTAGTCGATGGCATTAAAGAATAGTATTGATCTTCTTATAGATTAGCTGAATGCGGAAACTGTAAAACACAGATTATTTAGTTTAAAGAAAAAGATAATGATAATAAAGAAAATATACATATTGTTTCAATTGCTAGGGCTGCTATTGGTCTTTCCATACCTAAGTTTTGCTCAGCGCAAAAAGCCGAATGTTGTCATCATTCTGGTTGACCAGTGGCGTGGTCAGGCACTAGGATATTTAGGCAAGGAAAAAGTAAAAACACCCAATATTGATGCATTTGCCAGAGAGAGTTTAACGGTTGGTCAAATGGTGGCCAACAATCCAGTCTGTTCGCCATCTAGGGCGATGCTGTTTACCGGGACTTATTCTTTTAAAAATAAGGTATATGCCAATGTCAACTCCGGGTCGGCTCCATATGGGGTGGAACTTCCACGCGAAATCGTATGCTGGTCTGACGTGTTAAAAGCAGGTGGATACGCCAATGGTTACATCGGTAAATGGCATTTAGATTCTCCGCACAAACCCTATATTCCTACCGCCAACAACACTGAGAAATTAGCCTGGAACGAATGGACACCTCCAGAAAAGAGACATGGTTTCGATTACTGGTATGCTTATGGTACATACGATTACCACTTGCGACCGATGTACTGGGATACTAAAGATCCCCGCGACAGCTTTCATTATGTAAACCAATGGGGGCCAGAGCATGAGGCAGATAAAGCCATAGATTTTTTTGACAATAAACAAAAGATAAGAAAAGAAAAGGCTCCTTTTTCGTTGGTCGTTTCCATCAATCCGCCACATTCGCCATATGATATGGTGCCAGAAAAATACACGGCCCTTTATCAAAATATCTCACTTGATTCGCTGCTGCATGATCCCAATATCCCACCTGCAGGCAGCCCAATGGGAGAGGAATACCGTAAAAACATCAAAAACTATTATGCAAATATGACCGGTGTTGATGATCAGATCGGACGTATAATCCGTTCCCTAAAGGATAAAAAGCTGCTGGAAAATACCATTGTTGTCATTACTGCCGATCATGGTAACTGTTTGGGCAAACATGATGAAGTTTCAAAGAATAATATTTACGAAGAATCACTGCGTGTTCCTTTTATTATCTACTGGAAAGGGAAAATTATGCCAGGCATCGATAATAAGCTCCTGTTAAGTATGCCTGATGTTTATCCAACACTGCTTGACTTAACAGGTAACAAAAATTCAATTCCAAACACTGTTGACGGAAAAAGTTATGCTTCCTATTTGCTGAACAGGAAGGGCAGCATACCCACAGAACAATTTATTATGGGCGGTATTGCCTATAGTAAACCAAATAGTTCCGGCTTCAGGGGGCTACGCACTGACCGCTATAAACTCGCCTATGAGAGAAAAGGGGATCATGTAATTGGCTATTTGTTTGATTTAAAGAATGATCCTTTTGAGCTTGATAATCAATATGATAGAAATAGCGAACAGGTTAAAAAACTTCGTCCAAAACTTCAGGAGTGGCTACAGAAAACAAATGATGGGTTTGTGTTGGCCAACTAACCAGCCGGATGAACATCGGTTTAACTTTAGCACAGGATCGTTTTTGTTAATAACCTGAGTTCGATTATTAAATTGTAAAAATAACTATCAGACAAGGTTTATTCCTAATCTTATCGTCATGCTGAACTTGTTTCAGCATCTTTTTTGGCGGGAAAGACCCTGAAATAAATTCTGGATGACGACCGACTTAACAGAAAACTTGATTAAAACGTCGCAAAGTGAGATTTAATAATCGAACTCAGGTTAATAGTCTATTAATTCAAACGCCACTGCCTTTAGTGTGATTTAGGGAAATTATAATTGATGTATCGATATATGAACTAAACACATGGTGAGTGTTGCCCAGGTATAGGGTTTATATGTACAGTTGGAAATCTGTTTCTCTGGATGCAATTGATAAAGAAACTAAGCAGGGTAGCAGTCAGTTCGCTTTGGCTGCTATTTTATTTTAAGTGCTGTTGTTTGTATTGGTGTCTTCATAAAACAGGAATGATTTAAGCACTATGCACACTTCGGTTTAATTTAAAACAGAATCCTGAAAAATAGTATTTTCAATATCTCGGTGATCAGAAAGAGAGCTTCTGTTGCAGTAAAGATAGAGCCATGATGCTTCAATATACAAGTAGGTTGATCTTCACCCCCAATCTAACCGATTCGTGCCCCCTGTTTTGAAATAGAAACCCAATATTTGATATAACGGGATTGCACAGCCTTGAGCAAATAAGCTACGTGACGCAGCTTTCCTTTATGAACTAACCAAACTAACCAATAAACAAACAAAGAGAAATCTAAAGAACGCAGATCAATACTATCGAGTAGCCTCTTAATCATCCTTATTTTCTAACCAATAAACCAAAATGTATGAGACTAAAAACTACTTTTCTATTACTGCTGGTAATTTGTAGCTTTTCGGGCAAACTTCTTGCTACAGATTACTATACCGCCTCGCCCTCTGCTACCTTAGCGGGGAATAGC
>NZ_JBFTRT010000427.1:0-11388 GCF_056399685.1 Pedobacter sp. 01N416 | reverse complement strand
GCGCCATAAGCATAACCGCGCGAGACTTCATTCGCCAGGTATTTAATTCTCAGGTTATCTATTTTATACGGAATCAGTCGGTCAGAATATTTAAAATATGCCTCAGAAGTAAACTTTAGCCGTGTTCCAAAAGCATCGAAAGCGTATTCATAACCCAGAGAAGTGTTATAAGAACTCTGTGCCTTTTGATCAATATTTAATACTCCTGAAAAATCACGAATGGTCCGGTATGAGGGTGGCTGCTTATAAACACCGGCAGAAAACCTTAAAATTTTATTGTTTGAATTGGGCCTGTAAGCAATTAACATCCTCGGACTAATCAATAGCTGTTTGCTTAGCGAACTATATGTGGCGCGTGCTCCTAATTGTAACTCTGCAGAATTGGAAAGCGAATAGCTATCCTGAATGTAGGTGCTGTAGTTTTTGATATCAATATTGTTCTGTATATTGATTACATTTTGTAACGTGATATTTTTCGAATTGTTGGGCAAAATGAAGCCAGCAGAATCAGTATAATTATACTCGTTCAACTGATCGTCGTAATTAGATTTATCAAATTTTATCCCCCAGGAAAAAACATGATTATTAAAATTCTGATCTACTTTTATTTCAGAAGCGAAAATCTGGGTATTTAAACTATTTCTTCCATAATTATAATAACTGCCAATGCCCCTGTTTTTATTGATCACCCCAAAATTTTCACCTGAAAAATTATTATCCACCTCATCAAAAATATAGCTGCCATTAATATCGAAACGCTCTCGCTCAACCGTACTAAAATAACTGTTAATAAACTTGATGACCAGGTTTGGTTTGGGTGAATAAGTAGCAGTAATGGCGCTTCCCAAAGTTTGGTAATCGTCTATTTCTTGTCCTGTATAATCCACATTTAGTCTTAATGTAGTGCTCAACGTTCCGAACTGGGTTTCTCTATTGGTGGGCACCAATTTAAACTGACCGAGGTTAAAGCTGCCCAAAAAACCGATATTGAATTTTGATGAAAAATCATATTGATACAGCAATTGAGCATCGGCAAAATTTGGGCTATAACTCCCCTTTTCATCTTGTTTAATCAGTACACTCGAGTTGTTTTTATAGCGTAAACCAGCCAAAAGGAAGCTGTTTTTGAATATCTTTTTGGTTGTTAATGAGGTATTTAAAAGGCTGGTACTAAAAATGGTTTGATTACTATCCGGTTTATCGTATCTAATATCTAAGATTGAAGAAAGTTTATCGCCGTATTTCGCTTCAAAGCCACCTGCAGAGAATTTTGCTTTACTCACCAGGTCTGAATTGATAAAACTTAGTCCCTCCTGTTGCCCATTGCGGATCAAAACAGGTCGGTTAATTTCTACATCATTGATGTAAATCAGATTTTCATCGAAGTTACCTCCCCTAACGCTATACTGGGCACTTAATTCGTTGTTTGTAGATACACCTGGCAGGGTTTTGAGCATGGTTTCAAAATTGCCAGAAACCAATGGCATTGAAGAAACATCGGCAATATTAATAGTGGTGGTGTTACTTAACTGGTTCTGTTTATTGGTGATATTAACCTGTTCTAATTCATTAATATTGGCAATTAAACTTACCTGTTTGATAATCCGAGCCCCCGAGCGCTCACTAAATTTTACGGTTTGTGGYTGATAGCCCAAAAGCGAATATTTAATGCTAAACGTTTTTGATTTTGAATAAATGGTATATACACCAAATTCATCAGTAACAGTTGATTGTGCCTGTCCTAAAACGATTACCGTAACCTGTGCTAAAGGTAACTTTTCATCGCTATAAACTATTCCTGAAACTCTAACTAAAGGCTGCGCCACAGCAAAACTGCAACCAGCAATTAAAAGGAGAAGGGTTAGCCGAAATTTGAGCATTTTTAGTATCAAGACAAAAGTATCAGGTATTAAGACTGTATGCGCCCCATCCTAAAAACAATTTAGCAATAAAACATTTAACAATTTAAATATTTATCGCGCTAGTTGTCAAGCTTTTCATTTTAGATATGGTTTCCGTTGGATTATCTGTTGCGAAAATTGCATTTCCGGCCACAAAAGCATTGGCACCTGCTGATACTAATGTAGCAATATTTTGCAAACCAACACCACCATCGATTTCAATTATTAGGTCTTCATTTACCCCTTGAATCAAGGCCTTTAAATCCTTTATTTTCTTGTAGGTATTATGGATAAAAGCTTGTCCACCGAAACCGGGATTAACCGACATAATGAGTACCAGATCAAGATCTTCAATTACATCCTGCAACAAGGTTACCGGAGTATGCGGGTTTAAAGCCACACCAGCCTTGCAGCCTGATGCTTTGATTAACTGAATGGTTCTATGCAGGTGTGTGCAGGCTTCGTAATGTACCGTGATTCTATCCGCTCCTGCTTTAGCGAAATCCTGAGCATATTTATCCGGCTCAACAATCATTAAATGTACATCTAAAGGTTTGGTCGCATGTTTTTTTACAGCAGCCATGATGGGGAAACCAAAAGAAATATTTGGAACGAAAACACCATCCATCACATCAACGTGGAACCAATCGGCCTCGCTGTGGTTAATCATTTCAATATCTCGCTGTAAATTGCCGAAATCGGCAGAAAGTATGGATGGGGCAATGATGTATTTCATTTTATTTAGCTTTTCGTCATTGCGAGGCACTAAGCAATCTAATACGACTGCGGTGCCAAAAAAGATGCTTTCTGCCTTGCAATGAGGATTTGTTTATACGGTTTTTCTAAAAATGCAAGTTACGAAAGAAGTCCGAAAGTTTTTAAGTTAGAAATAAAGATGCTGAAATAAATTCAGCATGACGAAACGCATTAGGTCAATTTAAAATAAAAAACCCTTCCAGTTTTTAACCGGAAGGGTTTTTTATATCTCCTGACTCGGACTCCCGCCTCTGGACTTTTTTTACGCTTGTGGCGCAGCTGGTTTTTCTGGTCTTGGCAATAAAACTTTGCGAGAAAGTTTCATTTTACCTTGTTTATCGATGTCTAATAATTTAACCTCGATTTTATCACCTTCTTTTAATACACCGTCCATGGTTTCTAAACGTTCCCATGAAATTTCAGAGATGTGCAATAAGCCATCTTTACCTGGCATAACCTCAACAAATGCACCGAATGGCATAATTGATTTTACTTTACCTTGGTAAACTTCACCGATTTCTGGCTTAGCTACGATATTACGGATGCGGGTAACCGCTGCATCGATAGCTGCTTTGTTATCTGCAAATACTTCTACAATACCTTTGCCATCAACTTCTTCGATAGAGATTGAAGCACCGGTTTCGCGTTGCATTTCTTGAATAATTTTACCTCCAGGGCCGATAATTGCACCGATAAATTCTTTATCAATAGTTAAAGAAACAATACGTGGTGCATGTGGTTTATAATCTTCGTTAGGCGAGCTAATGGTTTTCTTCATCTCGTTTAAGATGTGTAAACGACCTTCTTTAGCCTGTAACAAAGCTTTTGTTAGAACTTCGTAAGATAAACCATTGATTTTTAAGTCCATTTGACAAGCAACGATACCGTGTTCAGTACCAGTTACTTTAAAGTCCATATCACCTAAGTGATCTTCATCACCTAAAATATCAGAAAGGATTGCATATTTACCGGTTTTCTCATCGGTAATTAAACCCATTGCGATACCTGAAACTGGAGATTTGATTTTAATACCTGCATCCATTAATGCTAATGTACCCGCACAAACAGTTGCCATTGATGACGAACCATTAGATTCTAAGATATCAGAAACAATACGGATGGTATAAGGATTTGCTTCACCTTGAGGCAACACTTTTTTCAATGAACGTTGTGCTAATGCACCGTGACCAATTTCGCGACGGCCAGCACCTCTGTTTGGTCTAACCTCTCCGGTTGAGAAACCAGGGAAATTATAGTGTAATAAGAATTTATTGTAACCATTGAAGAAAGCACCATCAATCATTTGCTCATCATCTTTACTACCTAAAGTAACTGAAGTTAATGATTGTGTTTCGCCACGTGTAAATACTGCCGAACCGTGAGCAGCAGGTAAATAACCAACTTCACTCCAGATTGGACGAATTTCTGTAGTCTTACGACCATCTAAACGGATACCTTCATCTAACAACAGGTTTCTGACACACTCACCTTCAACCATGCCTATATCGTTAGCCGAACCAGCTACCATAAACTCTAAAGTTGCACGCTCTAATTGGCTAGCTAATGGATTAATTACCAATTTACCATCAATTTTAGCCACACGTACTTCAGAAATTGGACCGTTGAAAGGAATATCAGATACTGATAATGCAGCTGATGCTGCTAAACCTGCCAAACAATCTGGCATGATATCTTTATCAGCAGAGATTAAAGAAATCATCACCTGTGTATCAGAGTGATAATCGCTTGGGAACATTGGGCGTAAAGCTCTATCCACCAAACGAGAGATTAACACCTCGTAATCGGATAATCTTGCCTCACGACGTAAAAAGCCTCCTGGGATACGACCTGTAGCCGCATATTTTTCCTGATAATCAACCGATAAAGGTAAAAAATCAGTACCTGGTTTAGCACCAACGGTTGATACTACAGTTGCTAACAACATGGTATCACCCATTTTTACTACAACCGAACCATCAGCTTGTTTAGCCAATTTACCAGTTTCAATTTCTACAATTCTGCCATCGCCCAAATCGAACGATTTTTTTATTACATTCATTTAAATAGAATTATGGTGTGTTTTCCTCTTTCTACACACCGTTGTTTATATATGTATTTGTTTTTGCAAACGAAGATAGGATTAAAAAAGCCTATCTATAATAAAACCCGTTAAAAAAATTAACAGGGAATTAAAAAGCCATTCCCTAAAGAATGGCTTTTATTGATAAACTTGCGCTTATTTTTGTTTGATGATATCACGAAGCGATAAAGCTTTGATGATAGCACGATAGCGCTCAATATCTTTTTTGTATAGGTAAGCCAAAATACCGCGGCGTTTACCTACCAATTTTTGAAGTGACAACTGAGTAGAGAAATCTTTACGATTTTTCTTTAAGTGTTCTGTTAAGTGCGCAATACGGTATGTAAATAACGCTACTTGACCTTCTGCAGAACCAGTATTGGTTTCTACTTTGCCGTGTTCTTTAAAGATTACAGCTTTTTTCTCTGGACTTAAATACATTCTTGAATAATATTAAAGCAATAAAAAATTAATTAATTGTGGCGCAAAGATAAGGCTATTTTTATTTATAAGCAAGTGATCGTTATTATTATCTTCCTTGCCTATTAGTCATTTTGAGAAATGTTTATCATCTTATAGGTTCAACAACCGATATTTTCTATTTTAGATTGGATTTACAACCTAATGAAATATGCAGAAAGCCCAAAATAAGTTCGAGTTATCATTAAATACCGTGGTTGGTTTATGTGCAATTGTGACCAGTATTTGTGCTATTATTATAACGTTATATCAAACCAGGTTGCAAAAAATTCAGCAATATGCGTCTGTGAAACCACTGCTTATGAGTTATTCAAACAGTTTTTCGGGTGTGAAAAAAGCTGGGGAAGATGATTATCATTATGAGTTTCTGATTGTAAACCAAGGCCTTGGTCCAGCTATTGTAGCTGATTATGTTTTTTATTATAAATCGAAACCTTATAAAAATATAGCCGAAATTCTTAAACAAATAAAGAACGATAACAAATTAGCGGTTACCAAATCTGTCGTGCTAACTAATCTTTGGAAAAACGAAATTTTGCCTGTCGGCGAAAAGTTAAGTCTGATAAATATAAACGATGAACGCCTTGGACCACTTGTAGAAAAAGCCAATATTAAAGTTATGGTTCAATATAAATCGCTTTACGGGCAGGAATGGCGTTTCATCAGTAATGATAAAGCTGAACCAGAGGAAATTGACTAAATTTTAATTCGCATATCATTTTTAGAAAAGCAAATTTGGTTTTCATCGCTTGCTACCCTTCCGTTCTCATTACAATCTTTTGTGATTGTTGGTCTCAGCGTGTCGAAGACCCCTTCAACAAAAGGTATTTCGTTAAGACGGGTTTAGAGACTTAAGGCAGTTCTGCCATCAATATTTCGAAAAACTAAACCATATCTTTCTGCAGCCTTCATTTTAATTTGATTACAAAAGCATTTCCTGGTTCTCTTTATCAAAAGACATATAGAAGCTTATATGTTTGGCTTACGGATAATAATACCCTTCCCTTGTGGCGATTTAAGGGGTTGCCCCCCATTCATGATAACTGAGATGTGGTTAAGCTGCAAAACACCAAAGAAGCGCTGCTCGGGGGTACGCTTTAAATAAACATTTTCACGCTCTTCGGCTATTGTTTCGCGCGCAACTGTAATATCATATAAAGTGAGCTTTCCCATTTCATATCAAAAATACGAAAAATAGATGATATATCTTTACGTCAATACATCTTTATATAAAGACATCAAAAGCTTACTTTTGCAAAAAAACATTACCCTTGGAAAATAATCAATACAGCATTTTCGAAAGCGAATTACGTGTTCGTCCGGATGATATCGATATGTTTAATCATGTACATAATAGTAAATACTTAGATTATGTACTCGCAGCTCGTTATGAGCAAATGGAAAAATTCTACGGTATGCCTTGGGAAGATTTTACCAAACAGGGCCTTGGCTGGGTAGTAAGTCATGTCGATATTAATTTCAAACGTCCCCTGCTGATGAATGATTTAATGCTGATCAGGACCGGCATTTTAACGATGAACGATAAAGGCTGTTCGGTTCAGTTTGAAATCATTAATCAAAAAACAGGCAAAGTGGCTTCAGATGGCATTTTTGATTATGTATTGATTGATTTAACTACTGGTCGTGGAACAAAGGTTTCAGGAGAAATGATTAAAGCCTACAGTATATAGAAGATGATTACACCGATTTAGGGATTATAGATCCCTAAGGTCCGTGTCTCCGTGATAAAAAAACAGTCGTAAATCCAACCTGGATGGTCTATGAGACACAGACCATGGATCAACAATAAAAAATTAATCACTTCAACAAAAATTAGTCATCTAAATTTGACAATTCGAAATTTTATCTATCTTTGTTGCRTCAAAAAGACCAGAGCCATGATAGTATCTGCAATCCGTTTGAGGTTCTAAATAACCGAGGATTCCCTCCCTTACAATTTTTAGATATGTACGCTTAAAGGCGTATCATTGGTTTATACATTAAATGGCTATGGAGTCGGTTTTTGCCTTAGTCGATCTATATTTTGTAGGTCATTTAGAAAACAGTAGCCATGCTATACAAACCGTTGGTTTAACGGAATCCGTGTTAACCATTATTTACTCATTGGCCATCGGGTTGAGTATGGCTGCAACAGCTGTCGTTGCGAGGAGAATTGGCGAGAAAAATCCAGAAGCGGCATCAAAAGCCGGTATGCAGACGATTGTAATTGCGGTTTTCGTTAACATTATAATCAGTATCCTGGGTTTAATTTACGCCAGAGATATTCTATTGCTTATGGGAGCGTCAACCGAAACAGCTGATCAAGGTATTCCATTTGTCCGGATTATGATGGGTGGAAGTATCATTATTGTACTCTTATTCTTAATCAACGGGATTTTTCGTGGTGCAGGTAATGCAGCCATCGCAATGCGGAGTTTGTGGATCGCCAATATTGCGAACATCATCCTTTGCCCTATTTTTATTAATGGTTTTGGGCCAGTACCGGCATTCGGTTTAACAGGCGCTGCAATTGCCACAACAATTGGTCGTTGTTTGGGCGTTACTTATCAGGTTTACAATTTGTTTAGTGGTAAAAATATATTAAAAATACGCATTAGTCACTTCTTGCCTGATTTTGCCCAGATTAAAGCTATCGTTAAGATTGCCGCTCCAGCTATTTTCCAGTTCGTAATTGCGAGCTGTAGCTGGGTGTTTTTGGCAGAACTTGTTGCCACTACCGGAGTATTCAGTAGCGCGTTTAATGGTGCTGGTGATACCTGGACACCTACCAAAATTAATGTTTTTGCCTTTTGGTTGTTCCAGATTCCTTTGGCTTACTTTTTAGCCAAATTTTTAGAAATGGGCCCAACAGGTGTTTTTATTGCCATCCCAACAGCTGAAGCAGGTATTGCGATAGCTGCCTATATCTTGTTTAAAAAGGGTAAATGGAAAAAAACAATGGTTTAGGTAATCTATAACAGAATTTAACCACAGATCAATGATGAGCACAGATGGATTTATATTTGTATTATCTATGAATATCTGTGGTTAAAATTCTTATTCTTCCATCCCCTTCAGATCGATTTTATTAAACATAAACAAGTAGTATAAAATACAACCGGCTAACAACACCAAACTGAACAAAAGATAATAATGCGCAAGGATTGACCACATGGCAATAAAAAAGAAAAACAGCAACCATTTGAGGTAATTGTCCATATCTAACCGAACGATATACACTAACGCCAATAGGAAAAATAGCCCGGATAAACTAAACAGAAGCCCATTGGCTATCGCATAGAGGTTAAGGTGAGCGGCTGAAATCAAAAATATCCATTCGGGGATTAATATGATGGCGAAAATTAATAACCAGTTGAATATCCTTTTATTGATTGATAGCTGAAGACTCTTGCTGAAATTCATGTATTCAGTTTCAAATTTTAGCAAAGTAAAAATCAAAACTGCATGGCATAAAACAGATGCCAATAAAGCAACTAATAATACACGTATATCGTAGCCAACATCTGCAAACATCCACAGCATTGCTTTAAAGAAAACAAATGACAACAGCTTACACATCAATAACATTAAGGGTTGTTCTTTGAGTAAATGGAATAATGGCCAGCTGAAGAATGGTTTTTTAAATTTTATTCCAAAACGAACCGGTTCCTTTTCATTAATTAAAAAACTTAATGTTACCGATTGATAAGTTAGCCACGATAAGCCAAAAATTAAAGCCGAAAAAACAATCAGGATACAAATGGCACTAATAAAAAGACTGTAATTGATGCTTAAACCAATAAGCAGAAAAACATAAATAATAACCGGTATGAGGATGGTAAAATATAATCTTAGCCACAATTTTAGCTGCATATTTTTTTTCAGAGCAGCTGTTTCTTTAATAAAATTATACTTGGCTGATGCTAATTTTTGTTTAATAAAGAAATGAACTTTTGCGGCGTATAAAAACCATGAAACAAATACAATAGCAATTCCAACAGGCGATGAAATACCTGCTAATAACAAGGCCTTTTGGTAGCCAATTAATTGTGAAGGCTCTACCACACCGAATAAAATATAAATGCCTACCAGAAAAAATCCTGCGTGTTGCTGGTAAAATTCTTTGGCTAAGCTATTGATTAGTAATTTCAGCATTATAGTTGAATGATTTGTTTGTCAACGATCTGAAATATGGTCTCCAATTTTAGTTTATCGGTGCTAACTTCCTGGTGCGATGATAAAAGAAAACTCTTTCCCTGTACTGCTTTTTCCTTGATCAACTGATACAATTTATCTGCCGAAGCCACATCAATGGTAATCAACGGTTCGTCTAAAATATACAAATCAGGGCTACCAATAAATGCACAGATCAAAGAAAGCTTTTTGAGCATCCCACTCGAATAACTACCAATTTTATTGTCAAGAAAGGCTGCCATTTCGAAATTAGCAGCAAGGTCTTCGGCTTGTTTACCCTCTGCTTTTCTTGTTTCAACATAAAAATTGATCAGTTCCTGCCCTGTTACAAATAATGGGTACTGTGGTTCGGCTTCGGCAAAGCTAATTTTCGAACGGAATTTTATGGGTTCATTTTTAAGGTTTATTTCATTGAGTATTACTTCGCCTTTGAATGGAATCTGTCCTGATATAATCCGAAATAAGGTCGATTTACCAGTTCCGTTCCCTCCTTTTAACCAATGGATTCCGTTATCGATTTTCCATTCGCCAAAGTTTAATACTTCATGGCTGCCATATTTTTTATTGATGTTGGTTAAGCTGAGCAAGATGTTTGATTTTAGTTCTGTTTTAGATTTCGTTATGCCAGATTTGTTACTTACTGAGGCATCTTGCCGGAAAAGTAACAAAAGCAAACCATCTCTGATAAAATAACCCCGATTGGAACGTACACGGAGTGCAACGGAGTAAAGTGGAAAGCAGGATTGTAGTAACAGAAAAGCCACTGTATTTGCTTTTCAAATCAAAGTGTTTGGGGTAGAATTTTCTAGATTAAAAATTACCTTAAAAAGCATATCTTTGCGCAAAGATGAAGCATATACGTAATTTTTGCATTATTGCACATATTGACCATGGCAAGAGCACCCTGGCTGATAGGTTATTAGAATATACCGAGACAATTTCAAAGCGTGAGGCGCAGGCACAATTGCTCGATAACATGGATTTAGAGCGTGAGAGAGGCATAACAATTAAAAGTCATGCCATACAAATGAACTATAAAGTTGGTGATATTGAATATAATTTCAACCTGATTGATACACCTGGACACGTAGATTTTTCGTACGAAGTTTCGCGTTCCATCGCAGCCTGCGAGGGTGCATTACTTATCGTTGATGCTTCGCAAGGTATTCAGGCACAGACCATTTCGAACTTATATTTAGCACTTGAACACGACCTTGAAATTATTCCGATTTTAAATAAAATGGATTTACCTGGGGCAATGCCAGAGGAAGTAAAAGACCAGATTATTGATTTAATTGGATGTAAACGAGAAGATATTATTCCTGCATCGGGTAAAACCGGAATGGGTATTCCTGATATTATCCAGGCCATTGTAGACCGTGTTCCAGCTCCGGTTGGTGACCCAGAAGCACCTTTGCAAGCTTTGATTTTCGACTCTGTTTTTAACTCATTCAGGGGAATTATTGCTTATTATAAAGTAGTAAACGGCGAAATTAAAAAAGGCGACAAAGTAAAATTCATTAATACTGGCAAAGAATATCTGGCTGATGAGGTTGGAATTCTGAAACTGGATATGTCACCACGTAATGTGGTAAAAACCGGAGATGTGGGGTACATTATTTCTGGTATTAAAGAAGCCAGAGAGGTAAAAGTGGGTGATACAATTACAACTGTTACCAGACCATCGCTTGATTCGATTCAAGGTTTTGAAGAGGTGAAACCAATGGTTTTTGCTGGAATTTACCCTGTTGATACGGATGAATTTGAGGAGCTGCGCGAAGCCATGCACAAGTTGCAGTTGAATGATGCTTCTATCGTTTTCGAACCTGAGAGTTCTGCGGCATTAGGCTTTGGTTTCCGTTGTGGTTTCTTAGGAATGCTGCATATGGAGATTATCCAGGAGCGTTTAGAACGCGAGTTCGATATGACTGTAATTACAACGGTTCCCAACGTATCGTACATTGCACACACTACAAA
>NZ_JBFTRT010000426.1:0-4515 GCF_056399685.1 Pedobacter sp. 01N416 | reverse complement strand
CCTTATTCATAATTGTAGCCGATCACTGTGCTTCTAGTGCTGGTAAAGTAGAATTACCAGTAGATAAATACCACATCCCAATGATTTTTTACAGCCCAGGGCACATTGCACCAGGCAAATTCGAGAAACTCACCGCACAGATTGATATCGGCCCAACCATTTTGGGTTACCTCAATTTCAGTTACGACAGTAAGTTTTTTGGTCAGGATGTATTTAAAATGAAAGATAGCGAAGAAAGGGCATTTATAAGCACCTACCAGAGCTTAGGCTACATTAAAAACAATAAGCTGGTTATTCTCGATCCGAATAAAAAAGCAACTACTTACAAACCCGATTTTACTAACGGAAATGCTATAGCCATACCAGCAGATCAGAAATTGATTAATGAGGCTATATCCAATTACCAAATGGCATCGTACCTCTACCAAAATGGCTTGTACGGTTTTGAGACTAAAAAGAAACCCTAGTAAATTTAATCATGGGCATAAATATTGGCTTATTGGTCTGGAAAGAGATGAAGGCAAAATCGATGAGTAGAGATCAACTTGCCGAGAAAATAAGTGTTAGCAAACACCGGGTAGATACTTTACTTAAATCGGCCTCGGTAGATACCAATTTATTAACAAGGATCTCTATTGCGCTTGGTATTAATTTTTTCGAATACTACCGTAAAGATGAAGACCTGGCTCAATTTGAAATCGATATCCTTGCCCAAAGTGATGAGGAGCTTAATGAGCTTAAAAATTTAATCAAAGAAAAAAATAAATTGCTCGAACTTTACGAAGAAACCATTAAAAGCCAAAAGAAGATTATTGGCACACTAGAAAATCTTCGGAAACACTAACAATAAATTTAATTTAGCTTTTAACTGCAGTAAGTTCAGTTTTAATGAACTTGCTGCAGATATTTAACCCTAGTTCGATTAATATTTACTCGTTGTGATCAATTTTAGTCTCTTTTTCCTAACGCGATCGTCATGCTGAACTTGTTTCAGCATCTTTCCTGCTAGATAGACCCTGAAATAAATTCAGGGTGACGATGGTGAGTTGAAAATATCTATAGAGGATCTTTAAAAGCATGTTATTAATCGAGTTCAGGTTATCAGGCTTCCAGTTTCCACTTTTTTGCCAATTCAGTATTAAAACCATCAGTTTCTTTTGGATTTGGCTCTCCCTTTCCTGTGGTAATCAACTTATACAAGCTTTCTTTTATATAGTTAGTCCAGGCTTCCCTGCAAATTTCATAACATTCGTACTGCGGCACCAAGCCCTCGTGCGTAAAAGTTACAGCGGTTTGTTCGCCTTTTTTAGTAATATCAAAAACCAACTTCGTACCAATCCATTCGCTTTTATCGGTTGTAAACTTAAAATAGTTATCCAATATCAGCCATACTACTTTTTGATTTGGAATCATTTCTACCAATTTCATTTTACAGTAATGAATATCTCTATAATGATAAACGGATTCGGCGTTAATGATATCGGTAGCTCCTTCAATGGCTTCCGACCACCATCCGCTAACATTGGTAATTGCATTAAATACTTCATTCGGGCTTTGATCTACCAAAATGGTGGCTGTAAAATCTTGTTTTTCCATGGTTATGCTGTTGTTTAATTTAAGATTGATTAGAACAAAACAAAGTTAACCGCAATATGCGATACAAGCAGGGTGTAAAATAGACATTGTAGCGGGTTGATTTGGACAGCTTTAAGTTTTATCTTTACTATATAAAATTAGCAGATTGATGCTAAACCAACATGATGTAAAACCATTAAGATGAAACACATTACCATTCTTGTGCCCGACGGACCGAACAACTTAAGTAGTATTGTTGGTTCTTACAAAATACTAAGCAGGGCTAATGCCTATTGGCAGGAAAACGGCAAAACACAGTTATTCAAAATTGAGTTGGCAGGTATTTCCAAAGCCGTCGATTTTTATGATGGTTTGTTTTCGGTGAAACCGCACAGGCATATTTCAACTATCACCAAAACCGACCTTGTGATTATCCCTTCTTTAAATCACAACTACCAACAGGCAATGGAAGGGAACAAAGAACTAATCGAATGGATTGCCGCGCAATATAAAAATGGCGCCGAAATAGCGAGTGTTTGCACTGGTGCATATTTACTGGCATCAACTGGTTTATTAGATGGCAAAACCTGTTCTACACACTGGATTGTGGCTGATAATTTCAGTAAAATGTTCCCAAAAGTAAATTTACAACCCGATAAACTGATTACAGACGAAAATGGCATTTATACCAATGGAGGGGCGTATTCATTCTTAAATCTCCTGCTGTATCTGGTTGAAAAATACTTCGACAGGCAAACCGCCATTTTCTGTTCAAAGGTTTTCCAGATTGAAATGGACAGGCAAAGCCAATCGACCTTTATTATTTTTAAAGGACAAAAACTGCATGGCGACGATATGGTAAAGGAAGCTCAATTGTATATCGAAAACCACCTCCAGCAAAAAATATCTGTAGAAGATTTATCAACCAGGTTTGCAGTTGGCAGGAGAAGTTTTGACAGAAGATTTATCAAGGCAACGGGAAATACGCCAATAGAATACTTACAACGCGCTAAAATTGAATCGGCCAAGAAAGCCCTGGAAACCAGCAGAAAAACCGTTAACGAAGTAATGTATGAGGTTGGTTATACAGATGTAAAGGCTTTTAGAGAGGTATTTCGCAAAATTACAGGAGTATCTCCACTGGAATATCGAAATCGGTACAACAAGGAAATGGTAATGTAAAATCATCAGGTAATACGCTCCTGCTGCCTGATGATTAATCTGTATTTTACTAATCCTTGAAAAATTATGCCTGAACAGTCCGTTGATATAGGTAAACTTTTGGATATTGGTCCATAATCGGTAACCTTCTAGTTTTTCAGTTTTAGAAAGTTACGAATAAAAGTGTTATTGATAATGGTACAAATGCAAAAAGCCTCACATTTCTATGAGGCTTTTCGTGAACCTCACTGACATTTTCTCGAACCACTTTGTGTCAGATTTAAAACGTATAATTAATTTGGCTGATGAATTAGATGACAAGTAATGAAAGTTCTCTAGTAGAGTTTTTTGTGATTTCACTACTATGGTATATTACAAAGCATGTTTCAAAAATTAGACGCCTTGGTTTTCACCCCAAACAAAATAGCCATACTATATTTAAATGATGTTTTACGATTTTAATGCGTTTGCCCTTGTAAGGTTTGAAGAAACCTTTTTTATATCTAATGTTTATTATAACTTGTTTCCTGCTAAAATATAAACTGGATAAAATAGGCTGAATCGTTCTTCAATTTGTGTAACGGCTATTCCTAATTGATCTTTTTCCACATCTCCCATAATCATATGCTTAAGAGCGTTTTCGTTCGTAGGAAAAGACGCGTGAAGTTGTTGTTCCAAGTCTATTTCCATTTTGTAATTATCTCCACGTATATTTTTTAGTCCGCTTGTCTCAAAGAGTTCCTTAAACTGAGGAATGGAAAGCACCGCTACATGTGAAGGATCTCTTAATTTTTCCATTTGGTCGTACTTCAAAGTGCAAGCTTCAGGAACTGCAACATCTGTAACCATAACAGCGCCACCAGGTCTACAAACTCGGATCATTTCTCTTAATACTGCTTCAGGATCAATAAAGTGATGAAAACTAAACCGTGTAACGACAACTGAAAAAGTGTTATCAGGAAATGGCAGCGCATCCGCTTCACCTATCACCCATTCAACATTGACGATCTCTTGCTGCTGTTGGCATTTCTTGGCTTCCCTAAGCATTTCCTCAGTGATATCAACTCCTGTTACATGAAGAGCCTGTTTTGCAAATGCGAGAGAAACAATCCCGGAGCCACAGGCAACATCCAAAACGCTTTCTTCTGTTTTTGGTGATACAATTTTGATTAACTTATCTAAAGCATCACTGTGAGATGCAATAGCCGTATAACCGGCAGCTTGATTTGTAAACTGAGCTATAATCTGTTTTTTATGATCTTCCTTATTCATAATTATTTTTTTTGTAAATCTCAATCATTTCATTGTGTCATAATATCTATATTTAGACAATGAATAATAATTATCGGACAGTTATTGATATTGACCTTGGTTTTGAGGTAAACCCCAACAGGCCATTTTCCATATACTGGGAAAAGGTTTCTAATGCAAGATGTATGGCGGCTCATAGCCACCCGAGAGCGCAGCTGATTTATTGTGACACAGGAATAATGGAAATAACTGCTGGTAAACAGATGTGGATGGTAAATCCACTACAGGGTATCTGGATTCCGGGGAATGTTGAACATCAGGTTTTTTTTTCCGAAAATGCGAACATTAACACCATTTTTATTGATCCTTCACTTACAGAAAATTTACCAGATAGTAGTTTTGCGTTTGATATGAGCCCATTTTTCAAAAACTTAGTATTGAAAATCATGTCTGTCAAAGATCAGACTAACCTTTCTATCCAGCAGCAGAGGATTACAGCGGTATTATTAGACGAGCTTATGGTTATTG